>JADKDV010000005.1:600000-867304 GCA_016718315.1 Candidatus Obscuribacter sp.
GTCTTTTGGCCTCGGACGTAGCTTGAGCGAGGCGGACATTGCTGCTTCCAGGCTGAGGCTCAGACTGGCAAATGAAATACTTAAACTCATTCCAGCTCAAGGCGATGCCATTGTCAGGCAATCTGTATTGTCTGTCCAGGGCGCAAAATTCCTCGGCTGGGCTGGCTATGCTGGTAAGAAGAGCTGGATCGAAGAAGCCAGAGAGCAGGCAAAAAAGTATGACAAAAAATTTGTGCTTGGCTAGTTTGTGCTTGGCTAGAATGCTTGGTTAAATAGATTCAGAGATCCAGGTGATTTCGCTGGGTCTTAAATCCAGGAGCTGGCAAAGCACTGTGTAAGCCTCACGGGGGTCGATAGATTGGCCCCAAACACTTATATCTGTCACCTTTGGCGCGTTATTTATGGCGCTACTAAGCTCAAATACATAGTCATAATCAGGATCTTTTAGCGCGGCAACCCAATACTTTAGTGTTTCAATTTTCTTTTCGCTAAACTCAATAGCGGCGCGCTGCTTTAGCTGATCTGGATTTAAATTTAGAGTCAGTATGTATTCGCTCTGATAGCCTGACTTTGCTATTTGTTCAGGGGTGATTTGTATAAATGATTTTGGCATAGCCTGACCTACTATTGGCTTGCTTGGTCTAACTCAGCTATAGCTGCGGCGCTTAGCGTAAGTTTTGCTGCTGCTATCAAATCTTCTAACTGGCTCAGTGTGGTGGCACTGGCAATAGGAGCTGTAATACTTGGTCTGGCTATGAGCCAGGCCAGGGCAACACGGGCTGGTTGGCTGTGTAATTCTTTTGCTACTTTATGTAGAGTATCGACGATAGCAAAGCCGCGTTCGTTCAAATATTTTTTTACTCCAGTGCCTCGTGGACTCTGGCTTAAGTCTGCTTCAGAGCGGTATTTGCCCGAGAGAAATCCCCGCGCTAAAGAAAAATACGAGATCACACCCAGATGTTCTTTGTGGCAAAGTGGCTCCAGCTCTAGCTCGTAACCAGCTCTGTCATAAAGATTGTATTCTGGCTGCAGGCACTCGTAGCGAGCCAGTCCAGCTGCTTTGCTCACGGCTAGAGCCTCTTTGAGCCTTGCTCCGCTGTAATTGGATGCGCCGATGGCACGCACTTTGCCTTGTTTAATCAGGTCGTCAAATGCTGTCAGTGTTTCTTCTAATGGCGTGACTGGATCATCAGTGTGGGCTTGATATAGATCTATAGTCTCTATTTGCAAGCGCTTTAGCGATTTTTCTACTGAGTCAAAAATATATTTGCGTGAGAGATTTTCGGTGCCCAGGGCCGGTGCCATTTTCATGCCGACTTTTGTGGCGATAATTACTTTATCGCGCTTACTTGATTTTTTAAGCCAGTTGCCGATTATTGTTTCTGATTCGCCGCCCACATTGCCTGGATGCCAGACTGGATAGACATCGGCAGTATCGAGTAAGTTGAGGTCACTATCGACAAAGGCATCGAGTAGCTTAAAAGCTGTTGCCTGATCAGCTGTCCAGCCAAAGACATTGCAGCCAAAAGCCAGTGGTGCCACAGTCAGTCCAGACTTGCCAAGATTGCGTTTTTGCATTGCTTCCTTACTCTTTGAGTGCAGTAGCAATTGTACTTGATCAAAATTTCTAGAGTTATGCCCATTGATAGGCGGTTAGATAAGACAAATCATGCCAGAGTGGCTGGCATGACCTGTCTTCGATTTGTTATAGGCTGGGCGATTAAAATCCCAGATTCGTTCTCAAGTTAGTGAGCAACCCTGGATTACGTGTATGGAGATAGTCCATAAATTTAGGGTCGTTGTAGTTATTCCAGGTTGTGGCGCCACTGTAATTGTTGTTGTTGTAGGACATCCACTGTGAGCGCATTTGAGTGTCTAAAGCTCGTCTGTTAGCATCTGAAATTTTATTCCAGTTGCTGTTGTACATTCCTCTTTCGGTTTTCCAGTCATAGACGCGGGCCCTATAGGCGTTGCGATTTTGTCTTTGTACCTGGCGATATTTTTTACGGTTGCCATAGTGATTACCATTGTTGCCATGGCCGTTGCTGTTGTTATAACCATTGTTGTAGCCATTATTGTATTGATTGTGATCATTATCACGTGCTTGAGCTGTAGCAAGCACCAGGTTAGTACCCAGTGCTAGTACAAGAGCTGTAGCGCTCAGGAGGCTTGTTTTAAATTTCATGATTTTTCCGATTTTGTACTGATGCCACGAGTGACTCGTACTTAATTGGTGAGTTCCCCTGATTGGCCAGCCAATAGTTAATAAAGGGCTAAACTCAAATTCCAATTTGAGGTTCCCCGTTGGCAACTATTTGTCTACAATTTCATGATTGTCTGATGCGATAACCAATTTTTGGTACTGTCTCGATAATCGAATGCTCTTCGCCATCATCGCCATCCAGTTTTTTGCGTAGTCTTTTGATGCATGCTCTAACCGCATCAGGACTGGATTCGCTGTCTGTGTGCCAGAGTCTGAGTAGCAAAGTCTCTGTGCTAAAAACTTGCTTTTCGTTGCGCAGCAAAAACTCCAGTACGGCAAATTCTCGCGGCATTAGTTTGATTTCTTCGCCACCTTTTGTGACGCGGTGGCTCTCTGTGTCGAGAGTGAGATCTTGCACTTTGAGTAAGTTGGTGGGCGTGCCACCAGAGCGTCTGGTAATTGCTCTCAATCTTGAGCTTAGCTCTTTTAGATTAAATGGTTTGGCTAAATAGTCATCCACGCCAGCATCAAGACCGGTGACCTTATGATCAACAGTATCTTTACCGGTGAGCATAATTATCGGCACTTTGTTACCTTCGCTGCGTACTGTGCGGCAGACATCAAGACCGCTCATACCGGGCAGATCCCAGTCCAAAACTACTACTTCGTAGCTACCGTGCATAATGAGGTCCAGAGCGTCTCTGCCGTTGATTACATGCTCGATAACGTGTTGCTGAGCGCGCAACCACATCATGATTGACTCAGCTAAATTGACATCATCTTCTACAAGTAAAATCTTGGACATTGTACGCTCCTCAGGTACTGCTTAAGTCTAGCCAGACCGACCAGGCCTTACAAGAGCATGGCAACACAAAATTTATGGCACGTAGCAAAATGCTAATATTGGTCACGGGCTGGTGTTCCAAGAGTTTAATTTGAGCAATATCAAGATTGGAATCGTCGCAAAAGGACTCATCATTGTGGCTATTCCACTGGTGTTTGAGTGTGGCGTGGTCAGTCTTATGGCCAATCTAGAGTCGCAAGCAGAGACTGCTGCAGCCCATGCTGAACGCGCTAATGAAGTTTCGACACTAATTAACGAACTCATACAAGAGCTATACACCGGAGTCAAAAACATCAAACTGTCTGGTCCGGATAGTTACGACCGACGTGAACGCATAGGCTCGGCCAAGGCCAAAATAATGCGTTTGAAGACATTGATAGGTAATGACAATCCGCAGGGACTACAGACCTTGCTTGTGGCTGAGCGTGCTGTTAACGAAGGTGATGACATGCTTACCAGAGCCGAAAGAGCTGTGGAATCCAATGACCAGGAAGAATTACAAAGGATTCGCGACCAGTCGAAAAACTTTACCACCCGGGTAATTACTCCGGATCTTATTGCTCTGGGCGAGAAGCAAAAAGAAATTTCAGATCAAAACGCACCAATCCAGGCTGGCTTTAGACGGCAGATGCGGACTGTACTCTGGATTGCTCTATCGACGAGTATCCTGGGCACAATTATCATGGCTCTGTTTACTACCCGCTCAGTTACGCGCAGACTAGCTCGTCTGGCTGATAATAGCAGGCGTATTGGACGCGGCGAAAAACTCACTTATCCCATGGGTGGTACCGACGAAATCTCTGAACTCGATACAAATCTGCATCGCATGTCTGCTGAAATCAACCAGCTCTTGCAGCGCGAGCGCATAATTTTGCAAAATGCTCGCGATGTTATTTTTGTTGTTGATAGCGACCTCAAAATATTGCGCATCAGTCCCTCGGTAGAAGAAGTTGTCGGTCTCGATCCCGAAGAGCTAGTGGGCAGCAGTTGTCTGGCTCTCTTTGATCGAGAGCGCAGCAAGGAGGCAGCTACGACACTGTTGCGATTTGCCAGTGGTGGTGAGAGTGCTATTGCCGATAGCAAACTAGAAGCCGTGCTTTTAACAGAATCAGGCAAGCGCATCACAGTGCTTGTTTCGCTCAGTCAAATCTCGGCTGAAGACAGCATGCTGGTTATTTTGCATGATATCAGTGCTCTCAAGGAGGCAGAACGCTTTAAGCAAGATGTGGTCAACATGGTCAGCCACGATTTGCGATCACCGCTTACTATGGTTGGACACAGTCTTGAAATGCTTGAAGAAGGTATGTTTGGCGATATCAACGAAGATGGCGTCAATATGCTTAAGCGCGCCGAGCAAGCCACAAGGCAAATGACTGTATTGGTCAGCGATTTACTTGATCTCGAAAAATTAGAAAGCGGCACTTTGCGCCTCAATGTTTCAACTCTTTCTAGTGCGGCAATACTTGAGCAGGCCCGGGTATCGACCCTTGATTTTGCGGCAAAGTGCAAATGCAATGTGGTGATCGGTAGCGCTCAGGGTTTTGTTTCTTGTGACTCTGACAGGGTCAATCAAATACTGGTCAATTTGATTACCAATGCACTTAAATTTTCGCCGGCTGGTAAGGATGTGCTTTTGTCCGCCCAGCAACAGGGTGAAATGGTCTTATTTAGCGTAAAAGACCAGGGCCGTGGTATCTCGCCAGAGCAACAAAAGGATGTCTTTGAACGCTTTAAGCAAAGCCGGGGCGAAGACAGTAAAGGCGGCTTTGGCTTAGGCTTGGCAATATGCAAGATATTGGTCGAGATGCACGGCGGTGCTATATCCGTGGATAGTAGTAGCGCCGGTAGTATCTTTAAGTTTACCCTGCCCCATGTACGCAGGCAGATGGGTCCTGCGGTGACCTTTACAAGTATCCCCGGACAAAGTTGATTGCGTAATTAACGCAAGCGCTGTCCTTGTTTGGTCACGCCTCATAGACAAAATTGGTGAGTGCAAAGGCACGCGGTATCACCTGTTGGAGGCGCTCAATGCTTGATGTCAGATTGTCTACGGTTTTATTTTGCTTCAAGCTTACTGCTCCGTTACCGCTTTTGGCTGTAGCTCTTACTGTATTGTGTGGTGCAGATGTGCGGGCACAAGGTCAATATCCTCGCACTATCGCCTATGTCTCTCCCGCTACTGCGACTCTAGCCACTGTCAGTGTGGAGCAAGTCAGGCAGCAGGCACAGCAAGCTTATCAATCCACACAGTTTGAGCAGTCACTCAGTTGTTATCGCCAGGTGGTGGCCAGTGGCTCGGCGTCGGCTGCTGATTATTACTGGCTGGCTGAGTCACACTCTCAGCTCGGTCAATTTGCCAGTGCTGCTCAGGCGCTACAAGAAGCAATCAAGCTCGATGGCTCAAATGATTTGCTCAAGGTGAGACTGGTGCAGTCTCATTTTGCTGCTAGAGACCGGGGGGCTGCTCAGGCTGCCTGCCACAAGGCTCTGGGTAGTGTGCGCGATGGTCGTGCCAGGGAGCAACTGGCGCTGCTCCTCAAAGTGATACAAATGCCTGAGCCTGAGCCTGTGCGCGGCAAAACCAGTGATGCCGGTGCAATGAGCACGGAGCGCTAAGATGAGAGTGTTTAAGACAAGCAAAACAAAGAGGACTAGAGAGCGTGGAGTCGTCACTGCCGAACTACCCATCGTGCTCTGGATTGTTTTTATTGTTCTAGCCTTTCCCTTGATGGACATGGCTACAGCTTTTTTGCGCATAGCATTTTTGTATGCTGGTGTGCATTTTGCCAGTATCTCAGCTGCGCGCACCGGCTCTTTTGCTGCCCCTCTAGATGGTAAAAGGTCTGCTACACAAGAGAGCCAAGCCATACTCAATCAAGTCAAAAATGGCTTTGCTGGTTTGTCCTTGCAAAATGTTACTACTCAAATTGTCATCACTGACAATAGCAAACTCACTGTAACAAGGCAGTCCGCCCCTCTTGCAGTCCCCGCTGACTCGACAGTCAACACCTATCAAATAGAAGTAGTGGCAGATTGTTCGGCTGCACCGCTCTTTTTGATACCGATACCATTTGCCGTAGCCGGTCTCAATACGCCTCTGACTGTGCGCCTCTCTGCCCGGCAATATTGCGAAAACCCACAGGGATTGACAATCTAATTTATTAAAAGGTCCGCGCCATGCCATTTGCTTATAATAGTCGAAACAACAAAGGTCAGAGTTTGATAGCGCTGATGATGATCATCGCTCTGGTGGTGATGCCACTATTGGCGGTGCTATCGTTTGAGTGCGCTCGCCTTATCCTGGCCAAACAAGAGCTCCAGAGTGCCTCCGATGCCGCCGTGCTTACTGCCGCAGCTACTCTTGCCAGTGCCGATGACCTCAATAGTCTGCAGGCGCACAAAGACGCTATAGAGGCCGCTCTCAAGATATTTAAAGCTAATACTGTGCTTGGCCGCTCATTGGCCAATACAAAAGTAGTGGCATCACCAGCAGCTTTTAACTGTGCCGTGGGTGAGTCCAATGTCTATTTTGAATTTGTCAATCCAATCACACTCCAGGTCGAGCCACTAACCAGTCCTAATGCCAAAGTAGTCAGAGTCTATAGCTGTACTGGCAGTGAGCTTGCTTTTGGTAATTTTGTCGGGATAGCCTCAATGGCAGTAAACGCTCTGGCTACCAGTGCTGTACCCAAGCTCGATATGGTGGTGTGTTTTGATGTCTCTGGCTCGATGGATGATCAAACACCAGTGACTCTGGTCAAGCGCAAATGGGACCCGACTCTGGGAGCTGGCAAGATTGTTTACAGTCCAGTAAATAGTATCAATGGTCCGATGCATGGCAAAATATTTGACATACTCAAACCCGCTGCCACAGGCTCTTCGCTCAATGCTGCCGCACCACAGATACTGACAGAAGCATACTGGAATGCTAAATGTTACTCTTCTGAGTATCTGGCTAAGCACTACGGTGTGCCTGGTTTGCGCTCCGGAGGTGTTTATCCCGAGGCCGGGCGTCCCCCGGGCAACTATCCGCCTGGTCTTGCTCCCACATTTGATGGCTTCAATGTCTTTACTGATAGTGTCGTAAACATAGATGGACAGGCAGCTTTTGGTGGGTTTACCTATAATGGTTTTGACTTCCCTGATGTTGGTACCCTGGTCGAAGCTTCTCGGGGCAATCTTGAATCAGACTCGCTTTACCGGGCCAGCAAAGCCAATACTAGCCTCCATGTGACACCAAGAGCTGGTTATCAAAAAGCCTATCTGGAAGCCAGTGCTCATCAAATTAAGCCCATGCAAGAGGCAAAGAGTGCACTGACCAGTATGGTCAAAATACTCAATACCGATGTCGATGCTCACTTTGGTTTTGTCGCTTTTGACTCGATTGTGGGTGCCAATGACAACAGTACTGAGAGCTTTTATGATATCGACGACTATGCCCTCTATGGCGCTAAACGTGGCTTTGCTATCCCTCATGTGGTGATTGACTCAGGTGCGGCTCAAAATAAATACAACGACGTTGTCAGCGCTATAGATAAATGTGTACCGATGGGTGCCACCAATATCGGTGCTGCGGTGCACGCCGCCGTCACTGATTTAAAGAGCCGCTCGCGCACCGGCAGTACTCGTGCCATTGTGTTATTTACTGATGGCGAGCCCACTGTACCCAGTGGTCCGCTCAGCTCCGATCCCAAAGCCAATGCCCGGATGGCGGCAAAAGAAGCCCGCGATGCTGGTATCGCTTTGTACACCATAGGACTGGCGCAAAATGCCGCCATCATCCCGGATCAGACTGATATCTTAAATGACCAAAATACAGATCCTACTACTGGTGGTATGGCGGCTATTGCCGGCCATGGTGGCACTTTTAATCTGGTGACCGATAGCTCACAGCTACGTCAGACTTTTGCCAAAATTGCCAGACGTCTTGTGCGGCTTGTGGCAAATTGAGTGGGGGAGAGAATATGACTGGTAGTGTAGTAAATCTGGCTCCTTATGGTGGTCGTGGTCGTGGTCGTGGCAAAGCTCCTCATCGTCCTGGCGGCGCGCGCGGCAATAGCTCCGGCTCACTTTTGGTGGAGCTGTCTTGCGGTAGTCTGCTGGTGATGCTCTTTGTACTGGTTAGTATCCATCTGGGACCAGCTATCTTTGCTGCCTATGCCAATGACCACGCCTGTCGTGACGCCTGTCGCAATGCCTCTCAAGCCCGAGACGCAGCTGAAGCGCAAAAGCTAGTGCAAGTTATACTCAAGGACTATCAGTCCCAGGGCTTTTTATCCAGTCCCACTGTGAGCTCTCCCATTGTCTATCAAGACTTTGGTGGTACTCCGCCAGCGCAGACATCGCCCTATGTAAAAGTCACCACCAGCACTACCATGACTATGCCTTTTGGTGTGCTTTCGTTTTTTAATAGTGGACCACTGCAGGATGGCAAAGTATCTTTTACAAAGTCCTATACTTTTCCCATTGTGCGCGTCAAATAGATAGTCTGGTTTGTTTGTGTGTGGCGGTAGTTAGTTACTACTATTGTGGGCTTTCTTCGCCTTCTTCGAGTGTTTTTAAATCTGCTTCAAAAGCTGCGGCATCAGCTAACTGGCGTATTTGTTCGGCTAGCTTGACGGCGATTGCTGGCTCGGTCTTGCGCAAAAAAGCCATTGCGTTGAGTAGCAACTGCCCTTCTGGTGGCTTGGACATGAGGTGAGCGAGCCACAATGTACGAGCGCGTTCGTGATCCTGGGGGGCGCTATCGGCATCGATAATCGCCCAGGATCGCATCGATATCCGGTCCAGAGGGTGGTGCCCGACGATATACAAAGAGTGTCTGGCATGATCCTTAGTAAGTTGGTCCTTTTGCTCGATTGACAGTTGGTGGCTGAGCTGACCGCGCAGATTGCTTGCAAAATACGCTAAGAGCTGGATGCGCATTTTGATGTTGTCGGCATTTTCTACTAGTGCTTGTTCCAGCATTTCTATGTCGTCGCCGGTCAATCTCATCCCCTTGAGATAGAGTTCGGTGTCGCGGCTGAGCATGGTTGTGCCTTTCGTCAATGTAAGTAATGATTTTAGTGCACTTATTACTCAGGGCTCTTAGTACAGCACCATTAGTAAGTAAAAAGGGCATGCAAAATCATGCCCTTAATTTACCATTGACTGACTGGTTTGACCAATCAAGCACCGATGCGTATGGCAACTGGTTGGCGCTTGCTTTTGGTATTGAGTTGTACCACTTCACTACTGCCAGCACTGAGCTGATCGGTGATGGCGGCAAAGTAATCCCACCAGCTATTCAGATTGTCGCGTTCTACCATTGTTTTCATGGCATGCATGCGTTCTTCACGCTCTTCCTTTGATAGTCTCAGTCCGTGGTGCAAAGCAGCCGCCATGGATAGAGTATCCTGGGGTTTGATGGCGACACAGTGCTCACCAAGCTCCACAAAGGCGCCAGCACCGCTAGACAAAAACAGCACACCAGGGTCTTTATCTCTCTGTGCCTGGACAAATTCTTTGGCTGTCAAATTGAGACCGTCCCTTATAGGATTGACCAGCATTGCTCTGGCGTTGCGATAAAGCTCCACCAATTGCTCACATCCAAGCGAGCTTTTGACCCAGATTAGAGGATGCCAATCGCCACTGCTGAGGTCGAGGTTGAGGGCGTTGCCCATTGCTTCGCATTCTTGCCAGTATTGATCAAACTCTATAAGTCCGCTGCGAGTTGGGGCACAGAGCTGCACAAAGACTATTTTGCCTCTCCATGAAGGAAACAGCGTAAAGAATGCTCTAATTGCTCGCAGCCTCTCTTTGATACCCTTGGTATAGTCTGCCCTATCGATAGAGAGGATATATGGCAGCGGTTGTGCTGATTGCAGCAGTTTTTTAAGAGCTTGTTGGTTGTCACCGCCAGCGGTTGCATCATCTGCCTTAAACAGACCTGTTGGCACGCCCAGTGGTCTGACTACTACTGACTGGTGGTGGCGGGCGAGCAGTCGCTGAGCTAGTTGGGTGCAATTGGGCAGGTGGTTACGGACAAAGTTTAAAAAGTTGTTGGCGTATTCATCAGTATGAAAACCGATAACCTGAGCATCGAGCATGGCTCTAGTGATATCTTGCACCGGACGCAAATGTTCGGGGGCAACTTGTTTGGGCCACGGAATATGCCAGAACAACATGGATTTGAAGTCAGAACTAGCGGCCAGGCGAGAAGGCATCAAGGCGAATTGATAGTCCTGTATAAATAGTTCGTCTTCGGCATTGGCTGTGAGCATATTAGCTGCCATCGAACGGTTGAAAATTTTATAGCAGTTATAGTCTGCTTCGACAAAGCGCACGCGCTCTGGCATGTCATGCATAACAGGCCAGATAAATTCATTGCAAAAACGGTAATGACTATCTAGCAGCTTTGGAGAGATTGTGGCGATTTCGCGTCTGCCAAAGTCTGTTACCTGGCAAACCGACTCGCCTTCTAAGAAGCTCCAGGCATTAAGGTAAGTGGATTTAGCATCCCAGAGCGAAGCAAATGTCCCTGAAACACCGCCAGCCATCGCCGGCCCTCTATATGACAGAAGGTGCATAGTCTCTACTCCATCGTTATTGGTCTGATGGCAGGACGGGACAGGCTCTCAATGGTTCCTGAGAAAGTTTAAATCTATTTGTTTGGTTGTTGAACAATATAAAAACCGCCGAGCCTGGAAAAATAACATATGTGCAAGTGCCCTGACGGGGCGATTGGCAGGTATCCCTTTGATAGCAACAGTGATTGTTTTATAGCAATTGTGTAAGTGAGGGCATCATCAGTCGCAGTTTTGTCGATATGCGCAGACGCAACGCACTATCTATACTGGATGTAGTGCGACATCAGCCTGGCGTCAGTAGAGCCGACTTGTCGCGAGCTGTTAATCTCTCGCGTGCCACGGTGAGTAATATCGTCGACGAGCTTATCTCTATCGGTATGCTCGAAGAAATCGGCGCCATGAACACGAGCCGCGGACGCAAGCCAATCGGTCTAAACTTTTGTCCCCACAGTCGCTATGAGGCTGGTGTCAGCATCGAAGACGGCAAATGTCGGATAGCCATTTGCGATCTCGATGGCAATCCCACTCACCGTGGTGCTGTAAATATCGGCAAACAACTAAATAGTGATGCAGCAGCTAAACTGGCCGAAACTGTGGAAAACTTGCTGCAAAAAGCTGGCGGTACAAAAAAACGACTGGGCACGCTGGGCTTGGCTCTACCCGGTCCACTACAGGTAGATAAGCCTGTCTTGGGTGAGACATTGCCCAGACCCCCTAAAAAATATGCTGGCTTTGCTAGAGAAATGGAAAAAAATCTTGGCGTCAATGTCCATATTTGCTCCAACACGCGCGCTGCGGCCCTGGCTGAGGCAAGACGCGGCGGACTGGAACTAGATGGCTGGGTGATTTTTGCACGGCTCGGGCACAAAGTGCGCTGTGCCGTTGCTCTTGATGGTCGACTGGTGGAGACTGAGTCTGAGCTTGGTGGCGACCTCGGTGAGCTTTGTGTGCCTGGTAACGACTTTACCTGTCAGTGTGGCAAAGTTGGTTGTATCAATAGTGTCGCGGCTGCCGACGCCATCATTGGTCTTTGCCAGCAGCGTGGTTTGGCTGTGGAGACCACCAATCAGCTCATCGCCCTGGTGCAATCAAAAGACGCTGATGCTAGAGATATCGTGCGCCAGGCAGCCTCTGCTATCGGCTATGGCATTGCCACTACGATAAATATTTTTAGTCCGGCAGCGGTGGTTGTATCGGGTCCTCTGGTGGAGTCTGGAGAGGCCTTCTGGAGTGTGCTGGACAAATCGGTCAAAAGGTATGCCCTGACCGAAAACCTCAAACGCTGCGAAATACGTAAAGCCAATCTCTGGAAAGAAGCGGAGGCAATTGGAGCATCTCTATTTGCGCTATCGCGTGATGGGCTTTTGCCCACCTTGATTGCTCAGGATAAGGCGGCCATTGTTGGCTCCATGGCTAATGATAATGCACTACCTGAGCCTGTCGATGAAGTAGCTCTGGATTAAATGGGAACCAGGTAAAATTTTGGCAGTCCAAACTAAAAGTGTCGATTGACAGCAAGCGGAGTAAACATGACGAGCAGCTCAACTCTCAATAAAGGTGACCTGGATCTTGACGCTTTGCATAATTTTATAGTCCAAAAAGCTCGCCAGTGTGTGCATCCACCCCAGGGGCAATTGCAACGCGAATTTGTCACTCCTACTTATGGCATTACTTCTGGTAGCGACGATCAAGCGCCAGTGGCTGAGCGCTCTACCGTCGGTCATTATCTGCAGATGTATGATTGGGACGCATGCTTTTTTAGTCAGGCGGCACATCTAATTGACAGACCGACGCTGCCTGCCAGTGTACTGGCTAACTTCTTAGCGCTAGCCAGTGGGGATGGCTATGTGCCACGCACTGTATCGCCTGCTCGTATCTGGGACGATGGCGATCTTTGTAAGCCATTTCTCTGTCAACTGGCATTGCGTATCTATAAACAAGCAAAACAAGCTGCACTAGTCGAGGGTGCGTCTGCGCCTCAAAACAGTCAATCTACCATATCTGATTTACTTGCCTCGCTGAGCTCACTGGCATGCTATCTGCGTTATTTTAAGGCGCAAAGGCAGCACTCAAGCGGTCTATATCACTGGCGCAATGTGCTGGAGAGTGGGGTCGACAATAATCTCGCCTTGATTGCGCCCACTGAGGCCGCTAAAGGCGCTAACGAAGCCATTGGTGAGTTTCCTGATGGCAGGCTGTTGGCAGTTGATCTCTCAAGTTATCTGGTGGCAGAGTATGCTGCTTTTAGTGAGCTTTGCAGAGCCCTTAATAAAGATGCCTGGGCCAGTGAGTTTGATAAAGAGAGCAAAGAGCTGGCAGCGCTAGTCGAAAAGCACATGTGGGATGAGGCTACGGGGCTCTATTACAATGTCGACCCCGATAACATGTCTCTGGTCAAAGTGCGCGCCTGGACTGGCTTTACTCCGGTATTGTTTGGCTTTGCCAGAGATGAGCGCGCCACTAAGCTGGTGGAGCAAAATATGCTCAACCCCAAAGAATTTTTGAGTAAATATGGTGTGGTCTCGCTCTCCAATAGCGAGCTTTTGCAAAATCAATCGCCGCGCGGGTTATACGGGCGGGTGATTGTCTGTAACTGGCAGGGACCGGTCTGGGTCTTGCCCAATGTCCTTTGTGCTCGCGCTCTGGTCAAAATGGGACGCCCTGACGACGCTAAAAAGCTAGCGCGGGGTGTGCTCAGCGCCATGCAGCAAGATATCAAACAAAATAACATGCTCCACGAAAACTACAACTGTGACACTGGCGCTGGACTCTGGGCACCTCAATTTATGAGCTGGAACGTTTTAGCTCTAGAATTAGTCAACTTGTTACGTTGAGCGGTCGGGGGTTTTATGGTAGGTGAAAAAATGGCGGAGGCTGGGCTTTTTACTACTGGCCGCAAGCAGTTTGTCGTCGATAAGCGACCGCAGTGTCAGGGGCTACCCTTTGTCCTGACTGATGCGGCTCACCCCAGGCTGGTGCTCAAGTATGCCAATCAATTTTTGGTATTGGATCAGTCTGCTTTGATACCAGCTTGCAATACCCTTGGTTATGGCTTTTATAGTTATGACACCAGACATATTAGCCAGTGGGATATGTATCTCGATGATATGCCGTTATCTTTGCTGTCCAGCACCATTGATGACGGGTATGCAGGATCTTTTCTCTATACCAATCCTCAGACCGACACATTGCCTCAGCAAAAGGTGACGATACTGCGCGAAGTTGTACTCGGTGACGCCTTGTACGAGCGCATCACATTCGAAAATTTCCATCACAAGCCGGTGGGTTTTGTCTTTAAGTTGCGCTTCCAGTCAGACTTTGCCGATATGTTTGAAGTGCGCGGTCTCAATCGTCCTCAGCGCGGCGATCGGATGATGCCCGTGGCCAGCGACGATGGCAGCAGTCTCTATCTGGGCTATAAGGGACTAGATGGCGCTTTGCTTGAGACTCAAATAGAATTTCACCAGACTCATCCTGATACCATATCTGATGACTGTGTATTGTTTAAAGTCAATTTGCCAGTGAGGCAAAAACAAACTCTTGAGATGCGTATAAGCTGTCGCATTGACGGTCATCTCTCTGGCGTTGACGATAACAAAATTACTTTTGAGCAGGCGCAAAGCGAGAGTCAAGAACGCTTTAAGACTTGGAGCGGTAATGCTACTACCATTGCCACTGGCAGTTGGGTCTTTGACTCGCTTTTAGAGCGCGGACGGCGTGATATCTATATGCTGCGCCAACCCACACCAAAAGGCTATGGACTGGGCGCGGGCGTGCCCTGGTATTGCGCTGTCTTTGGGCGTGACTCGGCTATTACCGGCTGGCAGGTCTTGCCTTATATGCCTGAGCTCAGTCGTGAGTGTATCAGCGTGCTTGCCGCATATCAGGGTCAGGTTACCAATCAATACCGAGCTGAGCAACCTGGTCGCATTATGCACGAGATCCGCTTTGGTGAGCTGGCTCGTGGTGGCAAAATACCGCATACTCCCTACTACGGTACTGTGGATGCAACTCAGCTCTGGATTTATTTGCTTTGCAAATATGTGCAGTGGACTGGTGATCTGGACTTTGCTCGGGACCTCTGGCCCCAGGTAAAACTTGCCGTCAACTGGCTCGATAAAATGACCGCCGACGGCTTTATCTCTTATATGCGAGTGAGCGAGCAGGGACTCGAAAACCAGGGCTGGAAAGACTCCGGCGACTCAGTCACTCATCAAGACGGTGCGCTCGCTCGTCCACCTATTGCAATATGTGAGGCCCAGGCTTATCTCTATGCGGCTCGAGTAGAGCTAGCCAGTCTGGCTGAACTTTTGGGGCACAAAGCCACTGCCAAAAAATTGCGCGGGCAAGCCGCAGCGCTCAAAATTGAATTTGCGCGGCAATTTTGGATGGAGGACGAGCAATTTATTGCTATTGCTCTTGATGGCCAGGGTCGCAAAGTCGGCTCAGTCAGCTCTAACCCGGGACACTGTCTCTTTACCGGCATCCTGGATGATGACAAAGCACAGATTGTGGCCAGGCGCTTGATGGGTGAGGATTTTAATAGTGGCTGGGGCATCCGCACACTAGCTGGTAGCGCCAGTGCCTTTAATCCTATTAGTTATCACAATGGCTCAATTTGGCCCCATGATAATGCCATTATCGCCGAGGGCTTCCGTAAGCTGGGGCGGGTCTCTGATGTGCACAAAATCATGCGAGGACTATTGGAAGTAGCTCAATGTGAGCCTGACTTTAGATTGCCAGAATTGTTTTGTGGTTTTGATCGCATCAAGTCAGCTGCGCCAATTGACTACCCTGTCTCTTGTTCACCTCAGGCCTGGGCCGCAGGCAGTATGTTTCAGCTATTAAGTGCTTGTGTAAACTTCCAGCCTGATGCTGTCAATAAGCGTCTCCATATAGTTGAGCCCTCTTTGCCAAAATGGCTCGGCAACGTAGAGATGCGCAACATAAGGGTGGGACAAGCAGAGGTGGATCTGGCATTTAATAGCTATAACGGAGGTACTGCATGTCAAATTTTGAGGAAGTCCGGGAACGTCAAAGTGGTAATCGAGTCCTAAAATTAGTGTTTTTGTGGAGTAACTAGCATGTCTGGCAAATTAGCAATAGCCCAGCTGGCGCCCATTGTAGAGAGCGTGCCGCCTAAGGGCTATGGTGGCACAGAGCTGGTGGTCAGTCTTTTAACAGAGGAGCTTGTTAAGCGTGGTCACAACGTCACGCTATTTGCCTCCGGCGATAGTCAGACGGCTGCCAATCTAGTGTCGGTAGCCGATCGCGCCTTGCGTCTCGATAATGACACTCCTGTGACCAGGTGGCAGGCTTTTGATCAACGCGCTTTGCTTAAGCTAAGACAAATGCAAAATCAGTTTGATGTTATCCATAACCATATGGGCTATCAAGCATTGCCATTTTTGAGTGGTCTGGATTGTCCGGTGGTGACAACCAATCATAATCCTGTCAAAGACTACAACCGCGACATTTATCTCACCTTTAAAGACATGCCTTATGTCTCTATCTCTGATGCTTATAGACGTATCAACATGCCTGATGACCTCAACTATGTTGCCACTGTATACAATGGCATAGACATAGATAGCTTTAACTTTGTTGATGGCAATAAAGAGCGTAACTATTTGCTCTTTATAGGTCGTATTTGTGCTGATAAGGGCACGGCCGAGGCAATCGAGATCGCCAGACGCAAAGGCTATCGCATCAAAGTGGCGGGCAAAGTAGATAGCAGTGATAGACCGTATTTTAATGAGAAAATCAAACCATGGCTCGATGATCCCGATGTGCAACTAATCGGTGAAGTCAATCAAGCACAAAAGGTAGAGCTTTATAGCAACGCCTATGCTGTAGTCTATCCCATCAATTTTGACGAGCCTTTTGGTCTTGTGATGGCCGAATCACTAGCCAGTGGCACACCGCTATTGGCTCTCGATAGAGGCTCGGTAAGGGAAGTTTTGTCAGACGGTGAAACAGCCGTTATTGGCAAGACCGCCGTTGAGCTTATGGAGCGGTTTGGTGAGCTTGCCACAATCGAGCGCGTTGCCTGTCGCCTCCGTGCACAATCACTCTTTAGCAAAGAGCGCATGACCGACGGCTATGAAGCGGTTTACCACGCTTTACGCTCACAAAAGGTCAAAGCCGCTAAAAGTGTAAGTCCTGCCAGAGCAGTCTTTGGTCTTGACACAAAATTGTCTCTGCCAACAGATCCTGGTGACAAGCAGCCTGATATGCTGATAAACGCAAACGGTTAATATGCTCGTGCCAAAACAATCTCAAATGATCAAGTCCGCTGACAAATTACTGGCCGATCCTGCTATTGCCGCCAGTTTTAAGACCAGTCGATTGCTAATTGGTATCGATAGGGACGGTACTCTGGTGGATATAGCACCCCGTCCTGAGCTAGCCCCTGTGACTGAGTCCGCCCTTGAGACCGTCACCTCCTTGACCAGTCTGCCAGATGTCACCTGCTCGATTGTCAGTGCTCGCAGCCTACCTCATTTGCGCCGAGACTTTGGCAATACAGGAGCACTTTTGGCTGGCAACTATGGACTAGAAATAGCCCTCAGTGGCGACAAGCTATTGGTCAACTCCGACGCCGTCAATAGCCGGGCGCGACTTGCAGCAGTCCTGACAAGGCTCAAGCACGAGCTGGGTTATGTCCAGGGCTTTATAATTGAGGATCATGGCCTGAGTATCTGTGGGCACTGGCATCTTGTGGCAAAAGAGCAGCGTGCTTATGTACACAACGTGTTTGCCATTTTAAAATCGGACTTTGCTGACCTGCGTTTTGTTGATCAAATGACTAGTTACGAGGTCTTCCCCGCACTGGAGTGGGATAAGGGTAGGGCTTTAGATGAGATTGCCAGGCATGTCTGGGGCAATAAATATTTAAGCGATGATGAGATGCACAAGAGCAAGCTGGTATTTATTGGTGACTCGATTGGTGATGAGCCGGCTTTTGACTTTGTCAACAGGCATCACGGATACTCTATACGTGTGGGACAATTTGAGGCGACTTGTGCTCAGTTTGCGTTGCCTGGCCCACACTCTGTGCTAGCCTTTTTAAATAACCTGGTCAAGCTGAGGACCACGGGCTCATAATCCAACAAAGACAGGACAAAATATGAAAGCAATTATCAGAAATGCTACTGAAGCGGATTTGAAAGCAGCTGTCCATGTCTTCCTCACCACCCTGGCAGACTTGAAGCGGCGTCACGGCGCGCCCAGGCAAGACATGGATGAGGCTGATTGGGCTAGTGGTTATGAGCACGTACTTAAGACCGGTATCTTTAATGTGGCAGAAGTGGATGGACAAGTCATTGGTGTCGCCAATGGTATCGTGCGCGATGACCTCTGGTTTTTGACTGGCTTTTGGATTTTGCCAGAATACCAGGGTAAAGGCATTGGTCATGAATTGATACGCGATACCTGGGATCTGGCTGAAGAAGCTGGGGCTAAGAAGTTTTTTGTCTGGGCCAGTATTGATTTACCAGCACTGGGCAACTACATGCAACTTGGCATGTTGCCTGGCTATCAAATTTTTACTTATAAATTATCGCGCGAGACTCTGGATGCTGCGCCAGGTCGCACAGCTGGTGGCGCCATTGTCAAAGCTGACTTTGTTGGGGATTACAAAACAGTGGATCTCACGGCTATCAAAGCTGGAGACATCGACGCTCAAATACGCGGCACAAGACGCGAGATCGATCATCAATACTGGCTCAAGGACCCCGATAGAGTAGGACAGCTCGTGCTTTATGATGATTGTCCTGTGGGCTATTTTTATACGCGCAAAGGCACAGTCGGAGCGCTGGCATATCTCGATATCGCTCATGAACAAGCGGTGATGGATTTTGCTATGCAGCAGGCACTCAAGCAAGACGAGTCGATAGTATTTATTATCCCCGGTATCAATCGCACTGCGACCAACTACATCATCTCTCTTGGCGCCAGGCTTGTAAGCACATCACACTTTTTGACCAGTGATGATTTTGGCAAACTCAATCTGTATTTGCCGTCGGGTCCACTTTTGTATTGATGTGGTGGTAGGAGTTCTAAAGTCTGTCTTGTGAAGTTTGGTGTTTGCCTGATTGAGGAATATGCATGGGCATTTCATTGAGTGTTGAAGCAGTAACGATGCAACAAATTGAAGACTTTTCGCGTGATGCTGTCGCACTCAACAGCTTTTTAAAAATAGCAGGCAGCAGTCCTTCTGATCGGGCCAAGCTAAGTAAGGTACTCGCAACTTTTCCCACTGGATATAATGAGTATCCGGAAATGATGGAATCTCTGAAAAAAATAGTCGCCAACACATCTGGACTGGGGTTGGACCTAGATAAGACGTTTAGGGGACTCCATTACGTGCTTGCCGGCGACGCGTGGTCCGGCCCAGAGCCATACTGCTTTTTGCTCAGCGGCGGTGTGGTGATTGGACTTTACGAAAATGAGACTGAGGTTAGAGCAATAGACTCTGAGCAGCTTGCCGCGTTTGAGCTGGCATTGCGATCAATTGATAGAGCTGAGTTTGTCAGGCGCTTTGATGCTAAAGCCTTAGCTGAGGCTATTAGCTACCCGGTCTTTGATTGGAATGACGAGTCTTTGCGAGATTTTATGTTTGATAAATTTGAGGAGCTCAAGGAAGTTTTGTTGGAGGCGAAGAATCAGGGAAAGGGTATGCTCTTTTTTGTTACTTGATCTTTTATATGGTGCAAGTTGCTTTTGCTAAGCGAACGTCGAGTGCGATAGAGTCTATTTTCTGGACTTTGATTGCTCAGGTTCGCCAAATTTTGTGGCAATGCTAGGATGTAAATATGATTGGACGCAGGCTTGTTAGCTCGGGAACAGTCGTCTTGCTTGGCGCAAGCGCTATTTTGCTGCAACTTTGTCTCTTCACACCGTTTGTTACTTTTGTCGATGGGCTCTTGCTTTTTAGTTGCAATATTTCGATGGCACGCGAGATCCGTCGTCACCTTAATGACGTGAAGGATTGTGGTAGCTCTGGTAATAGCTCTGTGGAGCGTTTTATTGATGGTACTGCTGATTCTCTAGATGGCGTGGATTACACTCGCGTCAGCCGGTGAGATTTGATTTTTGTAGCGTGTGGGCTTGTCTTGTGAGAGTGTTGTATTTTCACGAGACTTACACGTTGTTTGGGCAATAATCTCCAGGCCTTCCCCAAATATTGGAGTATGTCTATGTTTTTGGATTTTTTGTTCAGCGGTTCAAAGACTCCGCCTGCTTGCAAAGCTTTTACTGAGTACGACCCAGTCAAGGACTATAAAAGGACTATGAGCGATAGAGCGGCATTGGAGACAGCCACTCCCGATAAAAAGGGCGCACTCTACGCGGACATGGCCTCTAATTTTTTGAAGTCAGCCGTGCACCATCATGCTGAAGGCAATATGGCGTCGACCAAGCTAGTGATTGAGGGCAGTGAACTGGGGCGGAACGCTATCGATGCCAGTGGTAAGGCTCAAGGTTATGACGGTGTCGATGATTTGCTTAAGCTCTCTGCGCAAAATGGTGGTGATGCGCAACATCTGAATAAAATGAATGCCTGTGTCGATGAGTTGAAAAATCCTGATCGCAGAGCAAAGTAGGCAGTGCTTTCGCCTATTTCATTTGCGATCGTTTGAGTGCTGGCCGCTCTAGGCTGAGTCATTTAGTAGTTGTTATCTCACGTCAATTGCACTGTGTGAGCGCAATAATCTTTATGTTCCCTGCCTCTGGAGTGTAAGAGCTATGTTTGATAAGTCGGTTGATAATTCAAATACTCCCTCTTCGTGTCGTGATTTTGCTGATTTTGATGCAAGTAATGAATATGAAAGGATGAAAGCTGATGCAGTTGCTAGTCCAGCTGACGCTCCGGCTGAAAAAGGTGCAGTCTATGTAGAGATGGCAGCGCATTTTTTAAGAGCTGCTGTTGAGCGCAACTCTGTTGGCGACACCCCAGGTACCAAGATGCTCCTGGAAGGTAGCTATTATCCGCGCGGTACGAGTGATAATGAGGGCAAAAGAATTGACGTTGATGGTGTTGATGATTTGCTCAAATTGTCGGCACAAAATGGTGGGAATTTGGACTATCTAGCTAAAATGAGTAAGTGCTCTGAAGATCTGAAGAGTCAGTATAGCTCTAATAAGTAGCCAGTTTTCGCTCTCGTGCATTCACATTTTTGAACGCATTGAGGGAGATAGTATTCTACAGATTAACGGCTTTCATTGCTGCTTCGTGGTAGCGGTCGCCTACGGCTGCACCGGCGGGGAAGACTTTCTCAATTTCGGCGAGTTCTTCTGTACTTAGCTGCAAGTCAACTGCTCCCATGTTTTCTAATAGGCGGGGCATGGTTTTGGTGCCAGGAATAGGAATCATGTCCTCGCCCTGAGCCAGTACCCAGGCAAGAGCTAATTGTGCTGGTGTGCAGCCTTTTTGAGCAGCCATAAATTCAATTTTTTTGACGAGTTCAATATTTTTGTCAAAATTACCTGCCATAAAGCGCGGCGCAAAACGACGATAGTCATTAGCTGGCAGGTCCTCAAACTTTTTAAATTGTCCTGTGAGGAAGCCTCGTCCTAGAGGACTGTAAGCCACAAAGGCAATACCAAGCTCGCGCACCGTCGGTATGATTTCGGCTTCGACTTCGCGACTCCAGAGTGAATACTCAGATTGCAATGCTGCTATCGGATGCACCTTTACTGCTCGTCTTATTGTGCTGGCTGCTGCCTCTGACATGCCCAGATAGCGCACTTTGCCTTCTTCTACTAATTCTTTCATGGCGCCAATAGTTTCTTCTATTGGGACTTTGGCGTCGACTCTATGTTGATAGTAGAGATCGATATGGTCTACTTTTAGTCTGAGCAAGCTGGCTTCGCAGCATTGCCGCACATACTCTCTGTCGCCGCGCACACCGTTAAACTCGCCATTAGGTCCACGCACATTGCCAAATTTTGTAGCCAGTACTACCTTGTCTCGTCTGTCGGCGATGGCTTTGCCTACTAGTTCTTCGTTTTTGCCAGTGCCATACATATCAGCAGTATCGAGGAAGTTGCCGAGTTCTAGATATTTGTGTATGACTTTGATTGATTGGGCCTCATCCATCTGAGCTGGGGAGTAAAACTCGCTCATGCCCATGCAGCCTAGTCCTATTGAGGATACTTTGAGTCCGCTTTTACCTAGTTGTCTCAGTTGCATTTTTGACCTTCTATACTATCTACAAAATTGTTTGCCGTTGGTGGTGCGCTCTATTGCCGAGGCACTATATGTGGTGGCTGCTGTTGGGCGCTGTGCTTGCGCTGCATTGGCCGCTGTGTTACCAATTTACCGCCAAACCTACCAGTAGTTCAATGCCTGATTGTCCTGCGGTCTTGCCTAATTCTCTTGAATTGCAATTGTGTAGACTCAAATATTGCCAAAGTCTTGCCCAATCCTCTAATATGGAGGAGTGTGCTTGAGGGGTGCCAATGAGTCCGACTGCTGAGCTTAAGACCAATACGCGACTGGCTGAGATGATTGAGCGTCTCACCACAGGCGACGGCTACAACGATACTGCTTTGAGTGCAGTGCGCTTGATGCGCGTGAGCACGCCTATCCCTCGTGGTCCTGTCATTTATGAGCCTAGTATTGTGATAATTGCCCAGGGGCGCAAAATGGGCTTTGTCGGTGAGCATTCTTTTGTCTAT
The DNA here is from genome assembly GCA_016718315.1 of Candidatus Obscuribacter sp. Taxonomy (GTDB): domain Bacteria; phylum Cyanobacteriota; class Vampirovibrionia; order Obscuribacterales; family Obscuribacteraceae; genus Obscuribacter. Next base: position 622,298 of record JADKDV010000005.1, read on the forward strand.
GATGCCAACAATTATCTTGTGCTTTCTGTGCCATTGCCTTTTGAGTGTGAGACTATTGCCAGCAAAGATGAGCCTTTGCTTGGTCTAAAGATTTTGGTGGAGCCCTCCACTATTGCTGAGCTATTGATTGAGATGGACAACGATCAGTCAAAAGACGAGGCAGATGTATTAAATGGTTTTGTTGCAACTGAGCTTGATGGGCAGTTGTTGGACGCAGCTGAGCGATTGCTCAAGGCTCTGTCTGTGCCCACTGAGGCGCGCATACTGGGTCCGCAAATTGTACGCGAGATTATTTACCGTGTCCTTTGTGGTGAGCAAGCTGCTGCGCTCAAGGCTCTCGTTACTCGTCGCAGTAAGTTTGCACAAATTGCCAAGACGCTCCGACTTATACATTCTGAGTTTGCCAGTCGTCTTGATGTGGAGTCACTGGCGGATGAGGCTGATATGAGCGTCTCAGCCTTTCACCACAATTTTAAGGTGGTAACATCCACTGCGCCTTTGCAATACATTAAGTCTGTGCGCCTGCACAAAGCGCGCACTCTGATGGTGCACGATGGGCTCAGTGCCAATGCTGCGGCCACGAGCGTTGGCTATGAGAGCGCATCCCAATTTAGCCGCGAGTTTAAGCGCATGTTTGGCAACTCACCGGCTGAGGAAGCCGCCCGGATGCGCGAATTTTTGGCGATTGGGTAATTTCTTAAACTGTTGAGCAAAAAATTCTCTCTTTGGGTATTGTGAGACAATAACCACATCTATTTTCAGGGTTAATCATTGATGAATAAGCGGTCTCCTGACATGTTCGTTGCGAATTCTGGCGCTTGCGGCAAATTTAAAGGTCAAGTATTTAATAAGCGATTTGGGGCACTTGCCGCCACCGTTTTACTGGCAAGCGGCACCTTTTGGCTGCCTGCTGGTTATATGCAGCCGGTTTGCGCCCAGAGCGTGGCTCCGCCATCTGACGACGACAAAAAGCCCGAGCAACTGACTCCCATCAAAGAAAACGCAAAGTTAGACACCGTGGTTTTGGATTCGATGCAAAAGGAGCTGGACCGCTCCATGTCCAAGCTTAAAACCGCTGCAGCAGCTCCTTTGTATTTCCTCAGTTATAGTGTTTATGACACCAAGAGTATCAATATAGCAGCGTCTTACGGTGCTCTCGGTTATGACGATGATGATCACAGCCGCCGTCTGTATTGCGAGCTCAGAGTGGGCAACAAAACTCTCGACAATACCCACCAGATGCGCTCGGCGCTGCCGTCCAAGACACCTCTTGCTTTTGGTCGCGGTTATATAGGCGGTGGGTCGTTTCCTCTAGAGGATGATGCTGACGCCATCCGCAACGCACTATGGGAAGCCACTGATGGCGCTTTTAAGCGTGCCCAGACTGATATCATGCGAGTCAAAGCCAACCGCGACGTGCGTGTGACCGAGGATGATGCTAGCGGTGACTTTAGCGACGCTAAGGTGCAGACTCATACTGAGCCACTGGAGCCAGTTGTAGTGGATCGCAAAGCTTGGGCTGACAGATTGCGCAAGGCATCGGCGATTTTTAAAGAGTTTCCCGAGATCAATGATTCAGGTGTCAACTTTAACGTAGAGCTGGTGCGCCGCTACCTGGTCAACTCAGAAGGCACTCGCATCGAGGACAATACTCATAGTATCCGCGTCACAACAGAGGCCAGCGCTATTGCCAAAGATGGCATGGTGGTGCGACTCTACGATGGTGTGGAAGTGCGCAAGATGGACGAGCTACCTGATCAACAAAAGCTCGAAGAAATGGTGCGCAAACTAGCAAAAAACGTTGTTGACTTGCGCAATGCCCCTCCTGCCCAACCATTTGTTGGTCCCGCGATTTTAAATTCCAAGGCGGCTGGAGTTTTCTTCCACGAAGTGCTCGGTCACAGAGTGGAAGGACATAGACAAAAAGATGAAACCGAAGGTCGGACATTTGCTCAAAAGATCAATGAACAAATCATGCCGCCTTTTATGTCTGTGAGCGATGATCCTACTCGCGATAGCTTTGGTGCCAAGCCGCTTGTGGGCTGGTACAAGTATGACAATGAGGGTGTGCCAGCGCAAAAAGTCACTCTTGTGGATAAGGGTGTGCTCAAGGGATTTCTCATGGGGCGCAATCCAATACGCAACTTTGAAAACTCAAACGGTCATGGTCGCGGCGCTCCCGGTGAGTCACCGGTAGCACGTCAGGGCAATCTCATTGTCGACTCTGCCAAGCGTGTGCCTTATGCCAAGTTGCGCGCCATGCTCGTCGCTGAAGCAAAAGCTCAGCGCAAGCCTTATGGCTTGGTCATTGACGAAATATCAGGTGGCTTTACCATCACTCAATCTAATGCTCCGCAGAGTTATTCGTTATTGCCTTTGCGTGTCACCAGGGTCTACGCTGATGGTCGTCCCGACGAGCTGACACGTGGTGTTAACATCGTGGGTACGCCGCTTAGCTCCCTCGAAAAAATCATCTGTGCTGCCAAGGACGACGATACATTTAACGGCAGATGTGGTGCAGAGTCTGGCTGGGTGCCTGTATCTGCCACAGCTCCCAGTCTCCTTGTACGCAATATTGAGCTAGAAAAAGAATACAAAGAACAGGATCAGCCACCAGTGCTGCCACCACCAACTCCTGAGGACAAAAGCAAGTAGCTGAGTGCTTTGTCAGGCTCTTGGGCTACTGGGCATTGGTATGCAGTGGTTGTAGGCACTTTAATTTAGCGGATGGAATCGAATCAATGAAAGTAAAAATGGACAGAGCAAAAATTTGGTTGCCGCTTGCAAATACTCTTTTGCTTATGGCGGCTAGCTGTGGCAATAGTGCTTTTGCTCTGGATGATGCAGCTAAGCCGACTACTGCCACCACTGGCAATACTGCTGCTTTTACCCCGGCTACAGATCCAGATAATCCAGCTGTCAGATTTAGCAACAGCGAGACTCTTAAAAGGGCCATTGATGCGGTTAAAGATGATGTCGTCATGCGCGCTATGGGCGACGAGCTGGACCGCTCCATGAAAAATCTCAAGTTGCCTAATTACCCGCTACCGTATTATGGACACTACTATGTCACTGACGAGGAGTTTATCCAGATATCTGGCAGTTTTGGTGCGCTAAGCAACAAAGACTCGACACGCACAAGACACTCTGAAGTCACCCTCAGAGTCGGTGATGAAAAGCTCGATAACACTACTATGGCAGGCGGCTTGTCTGGCTTTGGCAACTACAACGTGCTCGTGCGCGACGATAATTACGATGCTATCAGAAGAGATCTCTGGTCGCAAACAGATCGCGCTTACAAGAGTGCGGTAGAGTCTCTGGCTGGAGCTAAGGCTCAGCTCAAGTACGTCAATATCGAGGATAGACCGGATTCTTTCTCCTACGCTAAACCGGTTATATCGATTAAGGATGGCGCTAAGCTCGATGCCAATATCGATGAGTGGGCAGACCGCGTGCGCAAGATCTCTGCCATTTTTAAAGAGCACCCAGGTGTGCAAGACTCTAGTGTCAACATGAATATCCGTGCGCGCACCAAGCGATTGATGAACAGTGAAGGCACTGCTGTTAAATATGGAGAGACTGGCAGTCTCGTCTATCTCACCGCCTCTGCATACTGCGCTGATGGCATGATTGTCAGTGACTATGAGTTTTTTGCCGCCGAAAAGTATCAGGATTTGCCAGATCAAGCAGCCATGGAAGAAGGCGCTCGCAGGCTTTGTAAGCGCGTGGAAGAATTATCTAAGGCTACTCGCGCCTCTGACTATCAGGGACCGGTCTTATTTGAAAAGCAAGCCGCCGCAGAACTAGCCTCGACAATGTTGCCTTCGGTGCTCTGTGCCAGACCTGATAGCATCATGGGTTTTGGTGGCGGTGATGATGATCTTAAAATTGGCAAACCAGTGTTGTCTAAATCGCTTACTGTGCTGGACGACCCGCTTGCCAAAGAATATCAAGGCATACCGCTAAAGAGCGGTTGGACCTACGATTATGAGGGGGTGCCCGCGCAAAAGCTTACGCTGGTCGAGAAGGGAGTGCTCAAAGCGCTCTGTAGTACCAGGACTCCTACACGCTTGACTAAAGCCAGTAATGGTCACAGCAGAGGCGGTAATGCCAGCCCGGGGCATCTCTTTGTCAGTAGCGATGCTAAGACCACTCTTGCCGATTTACGTCTTAAGCTTACTGAGCTGGGCAAAAAAGATGAGCTCGAGAGTGTCATTGTGGTAAGGCGCATGCTGCCGGCGTTTTTAAACACTGGCTCGGGCTTTAACCCGCTCGATATTATCCGCGCGCTGGCTGGTGGTAATGCTGGGCGACAGGGTACGGTGACACTTGTTTATAAGGTCGATCTTAAGACTGGTAAGGAAGAACTGATCCGCGGCGCGAGGCTCAAGAGTGTGCCGCGCAAAAACTTGCTGACGATGGAAGTGGCCAGTGATGATGCTCAACCCTATGTAGTCGATTATCCAACCGATCGCAGCGCTACAACAATAAGCATGGTGACACCGAGTATTTTGCTTAAAGAAGTAGAGCTAGCCAAGCCACCGCGCACTACAGAACAACCGCCCTATCTAAAAAACCCGTATTTTGAGCAAGGGAAATAGATGAGACTGCTTTGAGTGATGTAGCTCAAGGTTTGTAATTTGGGCCAAATTGACGGTCGTTTTTTGTCGCCGTGTGACATGCCATGCATGATTGCACGCGTCCGGCAGAGGTAATTGTTTTATAGTCAGGACCAACAGTGGCATAGACCCAGCCTTGGTCCGTGCCCGGCGTTTTGGGATCCAGTTTGGTCATAATAAAGAGTCCATATCTCTTACCGGGATCCGGCCTATCGTCAGGCATAGACGTTATAACATGCAAGCCAGAGATCTCTTGGGATTTAGTGTATGCTCGCATAATCGCCTTGTAATCTTGCCCGGGCTCAAAGGATTCTTTGACAAGTGTTTGTCCAACTGGAGCTTCAGTATTTGCCACGTAATCATCAATGCGCTTTACATAAAGCCAATAAACTTTTTTGCCATGGGCAATATTGGTATTGCTTTTGCTTATTCGAGGTTCAAAAGTTTGAGGGATAGCGCAACGAATCGGCGCTTCGTGCGGGTACTCGTCTACAATACTGTAGCTTTTATATTCGCCTATCTTTTGCAAAACTAATGGGTGGAATTTTGAATTGTTTTGCTCAGAAGTTGAGGCATTACTCAGTGTGAGAATACCAAAGGCAATTGCTATGATTGCAATTGTGGGCTTTATTGCTCTTAACTTGGATTTTTGCATAAGCACCTTGTAGAACCTTGTGATTACCAATATATAACAGTCAAGGCTGCTGTGCTTGGTGCTGATCGTATGGGTAGTCCTGTAACTTAGGATTCTACTAGTACTGTGTCTTTACTCTGCCACCGCCGATAGTGCTGCTTTGATTGTTGCTTCTTCCAGGGGACCTTCGTGATCGCACTTTTTCTTAAGCTCTATAACAGCCTTCTGATGTGCTCTCAGGTCCAGATATTCGGCACGCTTTTTACTTGAGAATTTATAATTGCTTCGGGGATACTGAGTCGCTTCGTCGAAAAGGCGGCACTGCAGCTCCAGAGTGTCTATCAGGCTTGTTAGCAAAAAATCCTGCAGGTCCTTTTCTTTGCTTTTAGTCTGAGGTTTATAGTTTTGAAAAATTCTACTGCGTATTGCGGACTGACGTGACTGCCAGAAAAGTTTTATCCAGCTCAGTTCGCTTGTGATAAATCGATTGAGCTTGCCTTCACTTTTGGCTTTGGAATATTCTCTCTCAAATTCGTCGTTTAGATTTGCTCGTTCGCTTCTATTTGTAAGGCTTTTGTACGATTGGTCCCGCGGCAATCTGACAAGCAAGTATCTCTCTTCCAGGGTTGGCTTAGGTCCTGATAACGTGCTGGGGTTGCTGCGGATGACAGTGTCGGGTGGTGCAAATTCACGCCGACGCAACAAGTCAGTCGCTGGATTGTTTGGTAGCTCCAGCACCGGAGCACCATAGGCTAATTGTTCGCTGGCAAGAATCAGTGCTATTGGCAAAATTGCAATGAGCAAAAGTGATTTAAACCGCATTGATTGCTTGTTCCTCGTACGCTCTTTCCATATTAGCAAAACAGAGTTTGCCCGCCTGTGACTGAAGATTGCTTGACTTGCAAAATGCAAGTAAGGATGATATTGTTGAATTCTGTCGAGAGAAGGAATTGAAATGACTACTGCGCATAAGCCGAAGTTGGCAAAACCTGGGGCTGGCCTTCCTTTTGTAGAGTGGGCTGTGGCAAAGTACATAATTTTTCCGCAGCGATTCAAAAATGCCAGTAAGCAAACAGCCATTGCCGAGTTTGCCAGTGAGTCAGCAGAGATTGTGAGATTGGCTAAGAGCCTCAGTCCTGAGCAGCAGGTCGAGCGTCGATTGATAAAGCGCTTGCGTGGGTTGGAGGATAGCTCTCGCTACTGGTCTGTGGCCATGACTCTGGATCATCTGTCAATTGTTGGCAGCGCAACAACTGATTTGATTGTCGGTTTATCCACTGGTAAATCTGGCTTTAAGATCATTGGCACAGCTGATGTTAAGCCTGACGTCGTTGACGATCCGACGCTAGCACTGACTCGTTTTGAGCAAATGACGACTCAATTTTTGGAAGCGGTCACACCATTGAGTTTTGATCCTGATTCCACAGTGAAGCATCCGCATCCATGGTTTGGTCCACTCAATGCTTATCAGTGGTTGGTTTTTGCAGCGCCGCATCAAAACATTCATCGTCAGCAAATTGAGGCTATCATTGCATTGTTATGATTTGCGCGCGCGCTTTATGCAACTACTTCTTGGCGATGATAAACATCCTGGGGAAGGGCAAAAGCACTTTGCCGTCAGCTTGCACTGGAAACGCTGATTCTAATTTTTCGATGTAGCGCTCCATAAAACGCTCTTTGGCGGTCTCTGAGAGTGGTGCCAAAAAGGGTCTTAGACCTGTGCCTTTAAGCCATTCGGCAATAGCAGTAACACTATCCATAATGTGAAAATATCTGGTCTCCCAGATGTCTATTTCGCTAGCGCTTTTGTTGAGGATATTGTAGTAGTCGCATGCCTCCAGTATTGGTGGAGTGTTGCGCACCGAGCTCAAATCGACACTCCAAAGTCCCTCGACAGCGACTTCGCGCATAGAGGCATGAGTTACTTCTTGATGATTGTGAGGCATCTGAATAGCCAGTACACCACCCGGGTTTAGATAGCTCATCAGTCTCTCGAGTAGAGTGTCATGATTGCCTACCCATTGCAGGGCGGCATTAGAAAAGATCAGATCAAATCGTCCTGTGGGCTCCCAGGTTGATAGATCTGCCATCGTAAATTTGAAGCTCGGATGATGGCTGCGTGCTTGCTCAAGCATCTCATCGGAATTATCGATGCCGAGTATGTCGGCTCCTGGCCATCTGGCTTTGATTACACTTGTAGAGTTGCCTGGTCCACAACCGAGATCCACCGCTGTACTGACATTGGCTATAGGCACGCGAGCCACTAACTCGGCTGCTGGTCTGGTCCGTTCTTCCAAAAACTTAGAATACTGCGTAGCATTCCAGTCAAACTGCGAAGAAGACTGATTCATTGCTTACTTGTTTTCCTTATGCGCATTGGCTAAACCACTTCGTTTATCAAATACAACGGACGCTGTTTCGATTCTTCGTAGAGTTTGCCAACGTACTCACCGATGATACCAAGACAGATTAGTTGGATGCCGCCCAGGAGCAAAACCAAGATGACGAGCGATGTCCAGCCGACTATAGCAGTCTGATAGTAAAATTTGACTATCAAAGCATAGATGCCATACAAAAAACCTACCACGGCTGAGAGCAAGCCGCAGAGCGTCGCCAGGCGCAATGGCACAATCGAAAAACTAGTTAGCCCAATCCAGCTAAAGCTGATCATGCGGCGCAATGAATACTTTGTTACTCCGGCAAAACGGGCACTGCGGTCGTACATTACAGTACCCTGGGGAAAGCCCAGCCACGCCACCATGCCCCGCACATAGCGGTGCTTTTCACGTAATTGTTTGAGCGCATCCACTGCCTTGCGGCTCATCAGTCGGAAATCACCAACATCAACCGGGATGTCTACATGGGCTATTTCACGAATAATGCGATAGTAAAGTTTGGCAGTGAGCAGTTTAAATGTTGTTTCGCCAGTGCGTTTGCGCCGTTTGGCGTGGACGACATCAAAGCCTTCTTGCCATTTAGCGACCATCTCTGGAAATAGCTCGGGCGGGTCTTGCAAATCGCCATCGATAATGATGACGGCATCGCCCTCGGCATAGTCGATGCCAGCGGTGATAGCAAGCTGATGACCAAAGTTACGACTGAGGTCAATGACCTTCATGTTGGGCTCTCTGGTGCGCTCATCTTTGAGAATAGACAGTGTGCGATCGCGGCTGCCATCATTGACAAAGAGTATCTCGTAGCGACAACCCATTTGTGAGAGCACTTCTTTGAGGCGTTTGACACACTCGCTTGCACCTTGCTCCTCGTTGTACATAGGTACTACAACACTGAGGAGGAAATCAGTTTTATTGGCTGGTTTGACCGGCTGGTCCATCAGTTCGGGAAGCTCTTAAAGGCGACGATTATTTAAACGGCTCTAAATATACACTGCACAGGGGGCAGGTGCTCATGAGAGACGCTTCAGGCTTTAGTCAATGCAACCCCGGCGCCTGTCAAGTGCTGGCGGCACTGGCAAGCAAAAGGAAGGTGGGGTTGGTCGGGAATTTGGGTATGTAGTACTGGTTGTTAGGGTGGCGCTAGGGCGACACTAGATTTTTGAGGTAAGTATCATGGCACGTGACTCAGGCGACGGCGCACATATCCAAAAAGCTGTATTGCAAGGCGATGATCATGACCCCTTGGCTTCGGTTCGCCAGGCTAGCTACGGTCCGCGTGAGCAGTGCAATGACCTGGCATCTATGATTCAAGGCATTCAAAGCAGCAATCTAATTGGACGGCTTGACCAGGTTACTAACGGCACTTTTAAGACTCAGGGTATTGATCGCAGTCAGCTAGACAATATGGTCAAAACAGGCTTGATGGGTGGGTCACCTCTTGGTGCCAATGACAGGCAGTTCCTTACTTATATGCGAGATAATTTTGACGCAGCCGCGGGCTCTCAGGGTAATCCAGGTAAGATGACCCGCAGTGAGATGGCTAACTTCCTGGGTCGCAAAGCGCAGGAGGTCTGTGCTACGGACAATGGACAAGGTCAAAATCCACCCAATCAAGGTCGTAAACTCAAGCGCTAGTCCGACTGATTGGTTTAACGCTTCTGAATGTTTCTAAATAGACCGGCATTTACTTGCTGGTCTATTTTTGTTGCTCCACGCGCAGATGCGAAAAGAGTACATTAAAGTCATGAAGCGAAAGCTCAAAGATGCCGTCATCGACGCCATCGATTGGTTTGCCTGTGGTCAAAAGTTTGAAATCGCCGTTGCCATAAGGGTCTCGTAATTTTATGCAACGTATTTGGGGATTGTAGCCAATAACAGCGTAAGCATGCCCGGAGCGCATACCAAAGGCAGAGCAATTGGTGCGCTGCTCCGAGGTGGCTATTACAATTGCTTGCCTTTTATGGGCCTCTTGCAAGACCTTGTCTTGCTCGTCGAGATACTCCTGGCGCACTTTGTCGCGGTTAAACCAACTTTTGATTTGCCTGGCTGTGACGTAGCCGTTGCCCAGACCAAAGTCACCACAGTCGTAGGCAAAAGTAGAATAATCTCTGGTGTCATGATCTGTAAGTGCTTTGATGGTACCATCATCGGTGCCACCAAAAGTGGCGCCGTAGCCAGGCACCCTCGTTTGCGGACTAAAGCGTCCTTCCATTATGAGGTGTTTTATAGTGCGCAAAAACACAAAATATGGTGGTTGTGTCTCGTTGCGATATTGTCCGTATGCTTTTTCTAGTACTGGCAGCCAGTCTCCGCCATTCTGATTGAGATTATTGACGGCCTTGGCATACATTTTGCGTTCGAGTGGTGATAGTGGTGATACTTTTATCGGTGCATTAACCCCAGCAAAAGTGACGCTGTAAGGCGGACTCTGGCGAGTGTCAATCATGTTGCGCACTGCTGCCTGTCCTCTTGGGGTGGATACAAAGGACGCTACTGAGGATAAAAAACGGCAGTCGTATACTTCACCTTGCTTGACAAACTGAGGTGCCACGCAGTCGTCACTAGCAAAGAGTGTGGGTGCTGTTGCACTGTTGTCTTTTACTTCTGCCTTTGACCAATCAATGATCTTGAGTCCGTGCTCCAGGATATTGTCGCCAGTGTGCTCGACATCGTGCAGGATGTGGCTGGTAAAAATAAGTGGTGTCGCAATAGCCAGTCCAATAAACGTGCGCTTTACCGACTTGCGCATTTAGTCAGGGCGACCTTTGAGCTTGACTATAGTCATACGTGCTTTTAAAACTGCATGGTCAGTCTCGTCCAGGTGCGTTATACGTTCGCCAGCTTCGCTCATTATTGCTTCGACATTTTTGACTTCACGCTCAATTTGCCTGGCTAGATGCCGTCTATAACTTTTGAGAAACAGTGCTACAGGCAAAAGCAATAAACCAGCAAGAGATAGCAAAGTGAGCTGTGCAATAGTCAAAGGCAATAGCAATGACAGCGCCAGGGACTGCTTAAACAAGCCCGGCCCTTTAACTCGTGTGCGTCGTCTATTTGTTGACACTCAGTGCTGCTCCGCAAATTGCATCGTCAGATTCACTTATGTCATACCCAAAAACCAGCCAATTACACAGTCTTAGCGAGCCGCTGCGGCAACGATATCTTCTTGCGACATTTCATACACTGGTGCTGCTGTTTCAAATTGCAGCACGCCTAAATCCGCATAGCGACCCCGGATGCGATCTGATAGCAGACCCAGCCTTTTTAGATTAGGGATTATCAGTCTAAACATCGAGTTGCGGAACATCCGCATCAGCTCAGTTTGGCACACAAACTTGTCCCATTCTTTGCGACTGAGATAGTTACCCCAGTATTCGTCGTACATCTCGTGGGCTAAAAAGCGACGTTGCAATAGCAGTGATATTTCGTAGGCGAGTTCTTCTCGCTCTCTCAGCTCGCGCTCACTAAGCTCAGTCTGGTAAAAACGAGACAGCGCCAGGACTCCGTAGTTAACGTGGCGGGCTTCGTCGGCAATGATCCAACCCAGGATGCTTTTTAAAAGGGGCTCATTGACTATGTTTTTGATCAAAGTAAAAGCACCGAGACCAAAGCCTTCGATCATGATTTGCATGCCGAGAAATTTTACATCCCATCTCGGATCTTCCATCAAAAACTCAGTCAGGACGTAGAGATTTTCGTTTATTTCATAGCGACGACCAAGCTTTTGATCCAGGTAGCGGTGAAATACTTCAATGTGTCTGGCTTCGTCTACGACTTGAGTAGCTCCAAAGAGCTTGCCATCGGTCCAGGGCACAGACTGTATGACCTGAGCTGCACCATACATTGCACCTTGCTCGCCATGCAAGATCTGACTCAGCATCCAACTGAGCATCGCCTGTCTGTGCTTGGCTTTTTCTTTGTCGGTAAACTTGTGCCATTGCGGCAATGCAGTACCAGGACAAAAGGTATCAGGCACAATGGGATTGGCTGTATCGAGCGGATCAAATTCGATACTCCAGTCGATATCAGTGTTTGTATTCCACTGATTATTTTTAGCTGCTTCATAGAGCTTAGCCATGGCTGGATGATCGCGCAGATAGAGCCAGTCGTAATGCACTGGATGACGGCTCTGCATGACAGAGTGCGGCGCGCCTTTAGATACTTGCAGGATAAGACCGCGATAGGCTGGTCCCAAAAATGACTTGAGCATGCCCATTTTGCCTTGCATCACTGTTTCAGAAATCATCGGCAGATTGCGTTCGAGTGAGATCAATAGTTGGGACAGTGAATTGGCGGGCATTTAAGGGGTTCCTCGGTGTTATTCGACATTATATACAGTTTGGTAAGTATCAGTACTCTCAAGCGGTCATAAACAGCCGCTTGCTGCCAGTTCAGGCGTCTTACCGTGTTAAAGGACTTAATATAGACAGAACTGTAGAGCTTAAGTTCCAAGTTTGCTGCGCAAAATGTCATGAAATTGTTTGACGCCAGCTTCCCACTGGGGGGCATATCGTCCGCTTTTGTAAAGTCTAGACTGGATGCCCTGTTGCACGCTTTGTACGACTGCTTCGTCTTCCATTTCGGTCTGTACGATATCGGCTGGTGAGTAGCCTTCCATCAGCTCTGGACGCCAGACATAGGTGAGGAAGCGTACTTTGGTTTTGTTATGGCCCTGAGGCATGACTATATTGACTGAGAGTCCCCAGGTATAAAAATTGAGCATCAAGTTTGGAAAGAGCCAGTAGTAATAGGCACTTATTTGTTTACCATAATCTGGAGAGTGCTCTGGCAGCTCAAAGCTTTTACTGCCCGGTGCCGACGCCCCGATTTGCAAATTGCCGTAGGGTAAAAGCTCGGTCTGGTAGCCCTTTAAGTCCAGCACCGAGGTCAGTGACGGATGCACAAACGGTATATGTAGGCCTTCCAGGTAGTTGTCCACATAGAGCGCCCAGTGGGCGTCTATATCAAAGTCGCGGGAAAGATCCGGGCGAAAAACAAACTCTGCAAATGGCATAAAAGCCAGACGCTTTTGTACATCGCCTATCCACTGGTCAAAGCTACAGGCTGGACTTAGAGAGACAAAGCTAAACGGACCCCAGCTATGGTGGCTGACTTTGGGCAAATGGTCTTTGTCCCGGGGGAAGTCCTGGATGTTTTCAAAGCCAGGTGCGGACTGAAATTGCCCATCAAGATTGAAGCGGCGACCATGATAACGGCAGCGCAGAGAGCGGCTCTGACAGCCTTGCTCCACCAGGATAGCGCCGCGGTGCGTGCAGACATTGGAGAGACAGGAGAGTGTTTTGCCCTCTCTCACCAGCAGTAGTGGCTCATTGAGAGCGCCTTCCAATAAAGTAAATGGAGCTGCGTGCTGATCCAGCGGGAGTTGGTGGTGACTGGCTAGTATTTGCCAGCTAGTGGCAAATATTTGGTCAAGTGATTTGAGGTAGAGTTCTTCGCTGCGATAAAAGGTCGCTGGCATAGTGTCAGCAGATATTAAACCAGTGACTTTTGAGTCAGGTTCAGTTAGCGCCGTTTTCTTTTCTGACTTCTTCAAGCTGGTTCTTTTTCTTTTGGATGGCTGGCTTTTGTTGACCGAGGTTGCTAATTACTTCTTTTTCGTAGTCTAGCTGTTGTTGCTCGATTATTTGCTCGTTAGCCTGTTTTTCTTGTCTGAGTTCGCGCGCCTCTTGTTTCTTCATCTGTTTGAGCAGCGCCTTAGGGTCCTGGGCGCCATCCTTACCGGGCTTCCAGTTTGGTCCAAGGGCATCGGCGCCAGCGTTTTGGCTTGTGCCAGCGCCAAGGGCAGTGTTGATCTGATTGGCGTTTTGGCTGAGAGCGTTGAGTACTTGTTTGAGCTGCTCGGCATTGAGTTTGCCGGAGTTGCCCTCGCGTTTTGATTTAACATCGCTTTCGACATTAAAGACCAGTGTGCGCAGGTTATTTGCTTGTTGCTCAGTCAGTTTGCCGTTTTTTAGACCGAGCGCAATGCGTTTGTATTGCCTTTGCACTCTAATGTCTACGCCTTTTTCGGGGTCTGGCTTTTGTGCTAACGCCTGACTGGACATCTGACCCAGTATCACTGTAGCGATTATGAGTACGTTGCTCGTCGACTTGAGCCTCATATAAATCCTCTCTAGTAGCGCAGTATTTGCATTGACTCTGGCACTCTGACCGATAGCCACGGCATTTGCTCTCTGGCTAACACCTATCAGATACCCGTGCTCAATCCGTCCTAATCGCTCTCCGGTAGATTCAAACCCGGCAGTGTGATTTGTTGGTACTGCTCGCCCTTTGGGGCGGCTTTGGATTTTGACCTGGTCCTGGGTTTGGCTTCTTTAGCCGCTTCGACATCATCATTTACACAAGGCTCAATCAAGTCTTGCCCCTGGGCCGCAGGCTTATTGACCCTGGCGGAGACAGGATGCATCTGGATGATATTGTCAGGACAGGCATGCAGTACTTGCATCAGCTCTTGCGGATCCTGGATGGTAGCATTTAGCCAGACTGACTCTGCGCCTTTTGACAGGATTACCGGCATACGTTCGTGCACAGGACTGATTGCTTGGTTGGCTGAGGTGGTGATTATGGTGCACGTCTCAAGCAAGGTGCCATCAGGTCTTTTCCACTTGTCGTAAAGACCAGCAAAGCCAAAGAGTACTGGTGAGTGCTCTGCCACATTCTGTCCGTTATCGAGTAAACCTTGACGGCTTAAATGGATCCACATTGGCGTCTTGGTTTTGGAGTCAGCCTTGCTTTGCCATTCAAAAAAACCATCAGCCGGGATGATGCAGCGACGCCTGGACAACGCTGTTTTAAAAAATGGCTTCTCTGGCAGCGTCTCAGCTCTGGCATTGATCATTGGTCTGGCTTGAGCGAGATCTTTGACCCAAAAAGGGATCAAGCCCCATTTGTATGCAGTCAAAACTCGCTTACCATCCTGGCTCAAGATCACGACAATGTCTTGAGTCGGAGCGATATTAAAGCGCGGCGTTAAACGTGTCTCCATAAAGACATCGTCGACGTTAAAGCGCTCCAGTATTTCTGATTCGCCTGCTGATAAAGTGTATCTACCGCACATAGTGCCAACTCAAAAGCGTTTTATTTAGCTTTGATTGCTGATGCTTTGGCTTTGATTTCTTCAGCCTCAGTATCTCTGCCTCTGCGCTTGAGAAACTCTGCATAAGAGGCATAAACCCCTTTGCTTCAGTTTGATTTTTTGATTTGGCTTTGTTGTGGATTTCAACGGCGGTGAGAAACTCTTGCTCAGCTTCACCGATGTTGTTGAGTTGCTCAAATATACGAGCTTGCAACAGGTGAATTTCGGCAGGATAAGTCTCAGTTTGCCCACTGACGCGACCAGATAGCTCAAGCCAGGCTGCGGCATGTTTTTTCGCTTCTTCAAATTGTTTGCTCCAGCAAAGAGCATTGACCAAAAGGAAGTAGTCATGCAATGCCGATGATTCGGCGATTTCGCTGCCACTACCCAATCTGGTTGTCACCGCCAGTGATGCCAGGTTGGCAGCTTCTTCGTATTCTTTTAGTCTGTAAAGGAAGGATGCCAGGCAATAGTAGCTATTGGCCAGGTTGAGACCATGAGTCTTTTCTTTGCCTTTGACGAGGCGATTGGTAAGATCAAGCAGACGTGCAAATTTTTTGCGGTCGCTTTCTTCATCACCGTAAAATAGCTCTGCTGCGCCTTCGGCAGCGACGGCGAGGTCGGCGCGAGTATGCGTGGCGATAAGCTCGGTAGGAGGAGTGGCGCTGAGCAAGTCGAGGAAGTCCTCGGGCATCATGTCAGCAATATTCTCTTTTTCTTCTTCTTCTTCTTCGATTTCGTCTATCATTTTTTTGTGTTTCCTACGCAGCACTTGTTATATATACCAGACCAGAGTTGATAAGGTCTCGCGCTAAAGGCTGCATTTGATTAGATTTAGCGGCGGGTTGTTTAAATGTCCGCTCCTTGCGAGATCCTGGCAGATCAGGGTTTTCCCCATGGATTACAGAAGTAACTGCCATTAACATCTTGGCAGCCTCGATTTTTGCTACATTACCAATTAGATATTGACGGAGCGCATATGATTTTTAAGTCACGCCTTTGCAGGTGCTGGCTCGCTATGAGCGTGCCCCTGGTTTCAGCTGCATTTTTTTGTTGTCCCTCTGCTCACAGTCAGGATGCCTTTGGCTGGGGACCCGGAGGTAATTGGACAACTGTTATTGGGGTGAATGAATCTGGCTCAGGTGGTGACTCTGAGCAGATTGGCGTCGATAGTTTTGGTAGTGGTCCTGGTCCCGAGGAGGGCACGGCACCATATTTAGAGGGTGCGACCAATGGCACAATCTATCAGTCTGAAGAGTTTGGCATGCGCTCTCAAATGCCTGATGGCAGGCTGATGCTCGGTCAATCGCTATGCGACTTGAGTACTCAGGAAGTGGCGGCTGATGAAGAGATTCCACCGCCTGATTTTCCGCCTATGCCAAAGAAGATCTCAATACTCAAAGAAGTAAGTGAACAAGCACAGCGCAGATTGGCTGAGCACAAAAATTTGCTGGAAGAATTTGAAAGTGACGAAGAGCCTCGTCCTCTGGGCACTCAGCGCAGCAGTGTGTATGCGGGCAAATTGACTGACGCCGAAATCGCCGCTGATAATGCCAGAAAAGCTAGGTATGCCAGGCAGTACAGTGTCAGTCGTGAGACTCTAATGCGCTCACAAAAGGTGGATACTGAGAGCGCCAACAATCCCGATTTTACTGCGCGTGTAGCAGCACTGAGCCTCAAGTATCGTCATGATCAAAATAATCAAAACGCTTTTGAACGTGCGCGCGAATTACTAAATAAAAAGCCTGTGTCTCCTGATCAGGAGGTGGAGAATTTGACTAAGTTTAAAGAAGCTATCAGTGCTGTAAAGACAAGCAGTGCTACTCCCATGCAAAGGCAAAAACTTGCCGAAAAGCTGGAAGCACAGGGCAAATGGTATGACGCTCTCGTGGAACGTTTACGCGTGGTTGATATGCTCGATGATGGACCTTCGCGTTTTTATCTTGCTCGCGTTTATCAAAACATCGGAGAGCATAAACTTGCCTTTGAAACTCTGCGCGATGCTGTCTCCAAAGATTGGAGTGCAGATGAAAAGCCACTTTTAAAAGAGTGCCATCTGCTCATGGGTGAGTCTCTGTTTACATCCGCGCGTGAAGCGCGCAAAGAAGGGCGTGCTGACATCAATATGTTGCGCTTGCGCAATGCTTCAGTATCGTTCAGGCGAGCTGCAACCATGGACCCATCAGATCATCGTGGTGCTAATGGGCTGCTCAAAGTAGCTAAAGAAGCCTGTGCTATTGATGCTAGTTTTGACAATAACTTGATGCTGGGCGGTGCCTATGTGCTGCTCGGCGATCTGGAGCGGGCAAAAATGGCTTACGATGAATGTCAGGCAATTGCACCTGATGATGTCAGGCTCAAGCACGCCAGGCTGATTTGTCAACTCAGGGAGCACACACGTAGCTACGTGCCTCAGCCAGAGACGCGGGTTGCCGCAAAGTTGCGCAAACCATAGACATAAATAGAGACCCGCTGCCTTACCTCAACGGAACTCCATTTAATTCACCCTGGAGGTCGCCGGGGCAAAGGCTTTAAAGTTTGATTTTGCCGTGCTCTGCGCCTTCGTTTTCGTAGCGCTCGCCTTTGACAACAGCTTTTGCCAGCCCGATAAGCTCAACAATGGCTCCACTTGGCGCGTCCCAGTATTCTGCAAAAGTCGGGGTCACCTTGATGATACCGATATTGCGATCGTCTGGTCCTTTAGGAAACCAGGCTTTGAGTGTGGGATTCCACAGCTCATGCACTTTGTGCGGATCTTTGATCTCGCAGGCGGTGCCGGATACTGAGACGTATTTTTGACTGCCGGATTCCATAAAGGACAGGCAGACTTGGTGGTGTCTGTTTACTTCGGTGACTTTTGGTGCCCAGCAATCGGTTAACATCCATATATTGTTGTCTGCATCAAACTGTTGAATTGCCATTGGTCTGCTGCGCATGGAGCCGTCTTCAGCAGTAGTCGTCAGCATAGCTGTGCTTATGCCTTTTAGCAGCTCGCGCATTTTACTGTACGAGTCTCCGCTAAATTCCTGATTATTCATGCCATTGCCTCTTCATTTTGATAACTTTGACTTTTAAATGGCGTTTTGCCTAAAAGTACTGATGGTGATAAGGCGGCGTCGGACAAAATTAGTTCCTTTGTCAGCAAACCTACGTCTGTTAGTGTCCCATTGGGCTGCTTTGCTACCGCACTGGTCGGTATAAAACAATTAAGTAGAAATAGCCGAATATGGAGTGGCAGGAGCGTATATCTGGTGATATCATGTTCATTAACCGGCCAGTCGGTCAATTAATGATTCGTTCTAGCCGTTCGGATTCTTTGTTGCATCTGCATCTATATCTATGGGATTAAAAGCTATGGCAATCAAACAGCGTCATTCTTCTACCAAGGTCATTGACCCGCCCACTATCCCCTCGCCAGAGGATGTGCACAAGCGCATCGGCAAGCACATATTGCCTCCCAATGTCCTCGATAAGATGCCCAATCCTGAGGAGCTAATCCTCAAGAGTGAGATTGCGCCTAAGATTACCGACCGCCTCAATCTATTTCCTTTTGACTGGCGTGTTGAGACCCCTCGTTTGATGCAAATCTATGAAGATAGTCGCAACCCTGGTTGGTCTCCCAGTCAACTGCCCTGGGATACATTAGATGTAGAGTCCATGACTCTGGATCAGCGCTACGCTATTTCTTATTGGTTTGCTCTGCTCTCTGTCTTTGACGCATCTGGCCCCGCTGTTTTTGCCAGAGCAATGATCCATGCCTATGAGACTCACGAAGAAGATGCTATCCGCAAATGCTTCTTTAGTGTCGCTCGCGACGAAATGAACCACGAAGAAGTTTGCGGTCGCGCCATAACTTTGCTTACACCCAATGGTCCTCTTAATCACGATCCGCAGACTACTTTGGGCAAGCTGGCTCGCAACAACATCCAGTGGCTCTATCACAACGGTGCACGCTACTGGAATGGCTACAAAAAAGCTGTTGAGCACTATCCGATGGCAATTTTGTTCAGCTCCTTCCTCTTTGGTGAAGTCGCTTCTTCCACGCTATTTCATAGCATGTACGAATCCACCACAATACCTGTCTTTAAAGAAGCATTTAAAAATATCGGTCGTGATGAAGGCCGCCACCTGAGCTTCTGTCTGGCTCTGCTCAAAGAAATGATGCCCAAGCTGACAGAAGAAGAGAAAGACACTATCACTAAGCAATTCAGAGCTGGTTTTATTTTCCTCTCTGGCATTTTGTTTGAGCCCCCAGCTGAGTTTTGGGATCTGCCTGAGACATTTATTCCAGCGCAAAGATTGCTCGAAGAAAAGGCGCGCGAAGTGGGCTTTGGAGTGCTCTCGCTGGAGCAGCGCAAAGCTAACTGGCGTACTGCTGTTGTCCGTCTCAAAACTATCGTTGAGCCGCATGGTATCAAATTCCCCGCTTTGCCTGAGATTGATGTCGATGGTGAGAGCGTAGCTTTTGATAGCGACAAAATCATCCCGATATTTTAAGTAGATGGTCAGACCACGCGCCGACAACTATCAAGAGAGGCGCACTGAGATACTGGACGCGGCGGCAGCGATGTTTGCTGAGCGTGGCTTTGATGGTACTTCTATCTCAGCCATAGCACTCAAATGCGGAGTATCAAAGGCGCTGCTCTATCATTACTTTGCTTCCAAAGAAGAAATCCTCTACGAGATGCTTGTGGCTCACTGTCACTATCTTGTGGCTTCTGCAAAAGCAGTACTCAAAGAAAGTGATGACGCCCAAACGCAGCTTGCCTGTGTGATTGGGGAGCTTATCAGTCTCTATATGGAGTCGCAAGACAAGCATATTGCCTTGATGAATAACCTCAAAGCGCTTTCGCCTGAGCAGCAAAAGACTGTCAAGGAACTCGAACGTAAGCTCGTACAAATTATCAAAAGTATTGTGGCTAAGTTGCGTCCTGACTTATCTGAGCCATTGCAAACATCGCTCACTATGTATCTGATGGGTGCAATAAACTGGACTTATACCTGGTTCAAACCGCAAGGTGCTGTAAGCTCAGAGCAGTTTGCGCAGCTTGCTACTACCATGTTTTTGGATGGCTTGCACAAGGCGGAGCTGCCTCAATCTAAATAGACGGCGTTTTAGCAGGTGCTTTTGACAATGCAATTTAAACTAGATCGCTATGCCCTTTGCACTTTGTTTGTGCTGAGTATTGGCGTTGTCAGTCCGGTCCGGGTGTTTGCCGAAGGTGAAGACGATGTCTCCGCCTTTGGTCGCTTTACTGTGCGGCCGCCTGTGCATGGCACTAAGCCAACTAAAACATCGACAGCGTATACGTATGATCAACCAAAGGAATTTTTAGCTGAGTTATATCCTAACAACAGCGCTGTCCTGGACACATTGAGGCGCGAGTACGAACGACAGGGCAACTGGCGCAAAGCACTGGAATATCACAAAAGATATGGTGCGGTGGTCAAGCCCGGAGTGTTGGCTCAAGTAAATGCAAAGGCTGTGGACCTCAGTAAAGATGGTCTTTATATGGGCACACTTGGCTTTTATGAATTGCAAACCGGTGATTATCAAAGTGCTGTGAGAGACTTGACTACAGCTCTTGAGCTTTTGCCCAATTGGTCCAAAGCCCTTAAAAATAGAGCAGCTGCTTACGTCAAACTCGGTAAATTTGATCTGGCCAAAAAGGATCAAGAACGTCTCCAGGAGCTTATTAAGTCGGGCAAAGGCGTGAGCAATTATACCTATCAGTCTGAACTCGCCCGAGTCAATCAAGATAGGCAAAGGCAATCAGGACAGTTTGAAGTCAGTGTCGCCAACGGTTTGTCCGCGCTTAAAAAAAATCCGAGCAATCAATATGTGTTGCTCCATCTCGTCAGTACTTACCTCAATATGGGCGAATATCAAAAGGCTCTAGTCTATTGCCAAAAATTGGTAGCACTCTCACCTGGCAATGCAGCTGTGAAAAAATTGGCGGACTATCTAGGGCCTTTAGCCAAAAAAGGTCCACCTGCCTATGGTGACTTGTCAGTGCTCGATAAGCCACCTGTCAGTATGATTATCACTTTAGTTGATGGCAAAAAAACAATTGTGCCGGCCTCAAAATTTGCCTCTATGCACAAAGGCGATGCCCGGGTATACGATGCTATTGCAGTCAAACTCTGGCAACTATCAAGGGTAAAAGAGTCTGATGCTGAGCTAGAAAAAATGCTCTTGGTCAATCAAACAGACTTATCTCTGCTCAGGCAAAAAGTACAAACCAGTGAGGCGTTGCATCTGTATCAGGACGTCGAAGACTATGCCACTGCTTATCTGGAGCAAGCTGCTGCTGACAGCAATAATTTGCTCAATCCTGATACTATCCAATACATTTACACGGTCCGCAAAAAAGCTCGAGCAGACCGCGGTGACTATGCTAAAGCTATTGCTGATTGCAATGTCTTGCTTAAGTTTGATCCCACATCGGCAGAAGTATTTAGGGACCGGGCTGACTACAATATGAAACTTGCAAAATATGAACTGGCAGTGGCAGACTATACCCAGTCAATTAAATACGATGATACCAAAACCAGTCCTAACTATCGTCTGCGTGCTAAGGCGTATGAGAAGCTAAAAAAGTTTGACCTGGCTAAGCGAGACACTGATACTGCCAACAAACTGGACAAAGAATAGACGTAGATGACAATCTGCCGTGCGCAGTTTTAAACAAGGAACAAGTAATGAGCCAGGAATATGATGTGATTGTGATTGGCTCAGGCATCGGTGGTCTTGCCACAGCTAGCCTTTTAGCCCAACTCAAACATCAAAAAGTGCTTGTCTTAGAGCAGCATTTTAAGGTTGGCGGTTTTACACATACTTTTAGTCGACACAATTACAAGTTTGATGTTGGTGTCCATTACATCGGTGAGATGCAACCCGGTAGCCGCACTCGCAAGCTCTTTGATCTGGTCTGTGGCTCAGGAGTTAATTGGCAAAAGATGCCTGAGATATTTGAAAAGTTTGTCTATCCAGACTTTACTATCGCTCTGCCATCCAGTCGTGAAGCCTATGAAGAAGTGCTCTGCAAGCAGTTTCCAGGTGAGCGCCAGGCACTACATCAATATTTTAAAGATATCAGTGCTGTCTGTCAGGCAGTGCAAGGGCGTGCCGCCGCCGGTATCATGCCGTCGCCTATTGCCAGTGCTATCAATGCTTTTAATGGCACCTATCAAACAAAAGCGATAATTTCAACCAAAGCATACATGGATGCTCAGTTTAAGGATGACAGACTAAAAGCCGCACTAGTATCTCAATGGGGTGATTATGGCTTGCCTCCATCACTTAGCGCTTTTGCTATCCATTGTCTCGTTGCTACTCACTATCTAAATGGTGGCTACTATCCGGTGGGCTCTGCTGATAGCATTGCTACAGCAATCGTGCCACTGATTAAGCGCGCCGGCGGAGATGTGCTGGTCAATCACAAAGTCGAGCAGATAGTCGTCGAGGGTGGTATTGCCCGTGGTGTAACTGTGCGGACGGTCCAGGGCGAGACCATTAAGTACAGCGCTCGCACTGTTATCTCCAATGCCGGTTTGTTGCCCACTTATGCGCAGTTGTTGCCTGAGTCTTATAGAGTCAAGGTAGACGGCTATACTGATGAGGTTGATTCTAGCTCGGTCACACTCTATCTGGGCTTTAAGCGCAGTCCCGCCGAGCTGGGCTTTAGAGGCGAAAACCACTGGTTGCATGCTGGATATGACCATGATGCCTCTTCTGCCGCCCGCAATAATCCTGAGGGCAAGCCTGGATTTGGCTATTTGTCTTTTG
The DNA here is from genome assembly GCA_016718315.1 of Candidatus Obscuribacter sp. Classification (GTDB taxonomy): domain Bacteria; phylum Cyanobacteriota; class Vampirovibrionia; order Obscuribacterales; family Obscuribacteraceae; genus Obscuribacter. The sequence continues at coordinate 644,832 of JADKDV010000005.1, forward strand.
CTTCGCTTAAGGACGCCAGCTCTCCATCACATACAGGTCAGGTGATTGCTCTAGCTAGCGCCAAGCCCTTTAAGCAATGGCGTGACACTGCCTGGAAAAAGCGTGGCAGTGATTATGAGCATTACAAAGAGCGCATCACTAAAAGTTTGCTCGATATGACTGAGTCTTATTATCCTGGATTTGGTGATTTGATTGATTTTGCAGAGCTATCTACGCCACTAACAGTAGAGAGCTTTACTGGACATCCCGGTGGACGCATTTATGGGCAACCACTTACCCCCGCTGTGATGGCCGAGCGCAGCTTTAAGCCCGATACACATGTCAAAAATCTCTATTTGACTGGCACTGATATCCTTGCTCCTGGAGTGATTGGAGCATTTATGGGTGGTGTCTTTTGTGCTGCCCGGCTTATGGGCGCCACCGGTCTTGCTGAGATTATGCTTGACTCGACCAAGGTGGCTGCTGCCAAAAATATTGCAGCGTCTGTAGCACCAGAGTCTGACCTTGTTAATTCCATAAAATAGCTGGCAAGCGTTTGGATTGCGCGTTTACATCATTTGCTCGATTCAATGCCAAACTGCTCATCAAGATCTCGCTTGTATCCTTCAGCGTCTTCGATTGCATCAGTATTAAAGGCGCCACTCTTTTTGTAAATCTCAATTGTGGTACTAAGCAAGTCGCTAGCACGCTTTATTTCCGATATTTGTGCCGGTTTGGGTCCATACTTTTGCTGTTGAATAATTGCATCTGCCAAATTCCAGTAACTGGAACCAAGTGCTGCCGTTGGTCTGTCTTCGAATAACTTTCGGGCTGCTGAATTTTGCTGTTGATACAGATTGACAGCTTCGTCATATTTTTTGTGGCGTAACCAGTATTCTCCGATTGAGCTTTGTCTATCGTCAGATACTTGTGTATAAATAGGTGAGTTTGCTCCTTCTTGATCCCACTCCCCTAAGATTTTGGCTATTGTTGTGAGTGTGGTCAGTTGATATGCCGTGAGACCATCTTTGGGGTCGGGCTGAGTCTTGGAAATCTTATCTGCAAGAGTAGCCGGTGGGAATGCTTTTATTGCTCTAATAACCATGCAGGCATAGAGTAATGAGCCTGCCTGGCTGAGGTGGTGGTCATCTGGATTGTGTAGATTAAGATCAGGGTGATGTATTTGACTAAAAGAGCTTACGTCGCCCAGGGGCAAAATTGGCATGGCTAGCTCTTGTCCAACTGAACGAAAAAATTGACTGAGCCTCGCCTGCCACCAAAATTGTCCTCTGTCTGCCGTAATCATCACACCCAGGGGTTTGCATCCAGGTGTTTTACTTATTTTTAGCAGTCGGCGAAAGGAATCAAGCGATTCATGTTGACGATTGTAGGCGGACTGAGTGCCCTCCTGTAAGATCACATAGTCCCATTTGTACTGCTTTAAAGCTTCATGAGTCTTGTCATTGGAGAGGTGTTCTCGCAGTGTAAAACCTGGACCGGTTGCACTCTCCACCACTAGTGGTGCATCACTATAGAGCAGGCGATAGATCTTAACAAAAAGATTTGGCATGTCCTGGCCGTAAGTAAGGCTATTGCCAATGAAAAGAATCTTGGTGGCTTGTTTTGCATTACTATTGGCGTGAGTTTTTATCTCTACTTCTCTTGGTAGATTGTTGTAGTAGATAATAAAAGCAAGGAACAAGGCTGTGATTGATAGTCCTGTGTAGACTATGCTCATTATGATTTTTCGTTTCATTTGCCTTGACCTCAGATGCAATGATTAACGTGATGCGATAAAGATCATTTCTTTTGATCTGGCTTGATCAAATGGGGAGCCATCCCAGTCACCGAATAGTAGTGAGACTGGCATGCCGTGCGCCTTAAGTCTTGATGTGATATCCGGTGCTGTCAAAAAGCGCAGTACGCTATGCGATGTAAGTGTCTCATCGCTAAATTGATAAGAGAGATCAAAAGTCATGATGTTGCCGTCAAAGCTTTTTAAATGTCTTGATTCTTTTACTGTGCCGCCTGGCGCAACCAGATCCATTGTATAGATCCAATCACTAGCCCAGTCCCAGTCAGGGTTGCGTGACTCAAATACAAACCTGCCACCAGACTTTAGGTGATTTGCTATGTTGGCAAAGGCAGCAGTTATTTCATGGTCATCCACTAGTACCTGGAAGGCATGACCAGTCATGATGATTAGATCAAAGCGCTTGTCCGACTTGAAGTCTTGCGCGTTTGCTTCAATCCATTCGATTTTTGGACCGTGTGGTTTTGTCCTGGCCACGTCGAGCATCGCCGCGGCTGGATCTACACCTGTAACATTATGACCGGCTGCTGCATACCTGTCGCAAATCAGTCCAGTGCCGCAGCCGAGATCGAGTATGTCCATTTTGTCTCTGTCTGCCAGAGCTAGATAAAAGTCTCTGTCCTCAGACCAGGGGCTGTCGTAGTCATAGAGCGCTGCAAGTTTAGCGCTAGTGTAGTGATTGTCTGGCAATTCGATTTCCTTAATTCAACGGTTTCTGGCTTTTACAGTGTGTTTTGTTATCATCAATAGCTAGTGTGCCATTGACTGGTGTTTACTGTGCCAGTTGCAGGTCGCCACCCTTCCAGGCATTTTTGAGCTCAGGTGTTTGTACCTGACCTCTATCGCGCAATACTTCGTCCTGCACTTTGTCTTTGAGCTGGTTATAGGCTTGCGCAATTGACTTTTGTTGTTTCAGTGCTTCAATCAGTTGTCTTGTAAACACTCCGTTGGGATAGTTCTTTGATTCCCAGGATGCCTGGTCCGGCGAGCTTGAGCAAATGACCATTTGACCTGAGCCCTGGGTGATTGTTTCGGAGTCAAAGTTTTGTGCTTTGTAAAGACCTTTGGCACCGTCTCTGGTGGCGCCGCTGTGGCAGGCGTCGAGCACGATTAAGACGCGATCTGTGTTGATACGACGCTTGATTTTGTCAATTAGCTCTTGCATCGATATGCCGGTAGCGTATAACTTATCTTTTTTAGTGTCAAAAACGACTAGATAGTTCTCGCCTTTGACGTCCATCTCCGATGGGCTGCCGTGGCTACTTACGTAGAGTACGACGAGATCATTTGGCTTGACTGTTTTAGGCAGCCAGGAGTCGCCCAAAAGGGACATTATGTTTTCGCGGGAAGCATCGCTATCCACTAGCAGTTTGGCGTGGTCACTTTTAAAATGACCATCCTGGAGCAAATAGTCATAAAAGTCTCTGGCATCTTTGGCTGAGTATTTAAGATTGAGTGTAGTGTCCTGGTAGTTGCTTATACCGACTACCAGTGCCCACTTGTCGCCTGGGGCTGTGCTTGTGGGAGTAGTTGTCGTAGCAATTGTTGGAGGTTTTGTGGTCCCAGTGAGTGGTTCCGCTGGTAGTGTGGCTGGCGCTATAGCAGTTGGCTTGGTTGTCGGTGGGTTGGCTGTCTGCGTGGTGCCCGTGGCTACAGGCTGTGTGCGTTTGAGTCTGGCACCACCAGGTAGTTTGCGCTTGATTTGCAGGGCTGTATCTGCAGCTTTATCCGCTTCTGCTTGTTTGCCCATCTTGCTGTATAGCGTTGCTAGCTTGTCATAATCCAGGGCCACTCTTGCGCTTTCGCGGCCAAAGGTGCGACTGTTAACATCAATAGCTTGCTTGTAGAGACTTTCTGCTTCTGGGTAGAGCTTTTGAGTTACCAGCGCTTCGCCCAAAAGCATTTTTGATTTGCCGGTCAAGGCATTACCCGTGCCCAGGCTGTCTTCTCTAATTGTTAGTGCTTGTTTGAAGTAAATTTGTGCTTGCTTTGCGTCGTTTTGCTTCATTGCGACTTGACCAAGCAGGTCAATTACTTCGGCTGTGTCTGGAGATTGACCCAGTTTTGCCTGCCTTATGGTTAGCGCATTTTCGAGCTTTTCGTGAGCTTCTTTGAGGCGACCTTGGTCCAGATCTATTTCGGCTAGTGAGACCAGTCCTGTTGCCACCATCGGATGATCCGCACCTAGAGTGCGCTCTTTGGTCTTTAGGCTGGCTAGTTGTAGCGGTGTTGCTTCGTCATAGCGACCTTGTCTGGCGTAAGTCTTAGCCAGGTTACCTGCAATGATCGCGTAAGTGCTGGACTGGTTGCCCGAGAGTTTTTCGATTTTAGCCAGGGCTCTTTTAAAATAACGCTCGGCTTCTTCGTACATGTCTTGATCGCGGTACAAAGTACCCATATCATTTAAGGTAGTTGCCACTTGCTCTTCATCCCCGCTTGCTACCGTCATGGTAAGAGCCTGGTTGTAGAGATCCTCTGCTTTGCTATAGAGACCTTGGTCTTGATAGAGTCCAGCTAGATTGCTGAGGCAGTAGGCTTCATTGGCATCACCTTTTGACTTGTAAATCGATTGTGCTTGCTTAAAGAGGGTCTCAGCCTCTATGTACTGCGATTGTAGCTGCAACATCAAAGCCAAATTGTTCAGTGTGGCACCGTATTCTGTTGTATTGGCGCCGCCGCTCATGCGTGTCAGTTCCAGCGATTGGCGGAAGAGCTTTTCGGCTTGCGGATAGAGCCCCATGCGCCAGTGCGCTATACCCAGCCCGTTGACCGCCAGAGACTTGAATTTTTCAAAGCCAGGTACGTTGTATTCGGCTATCGACTGTTCAAAGGTTTTGGCAGCGGTTTTGTAGTCGCCCTGGTTCATGTATTTGTTGGCCACAGTAAAATACTGAGTAGCCTTAAGCACATCGGCGCTGGCAGGCGTTAAGCTGCAGCTACTTAAAAGTAGAGTTGTAGCAAGAGTAATTGTCGCTTTGTGCGACCATAATTTGCCTGATAGAAGTGCTAAAAACAAGAGTAGTACCTTGATGAGACCATAGCGGTCAACAAGTATAAACCTCTTGGCAGTGTTAATGTTCAGCTACTGATCGCAGCGCTGAATATTGCCGCGCAAGAGGGCTGATCTCTGGTGCTATAGTTTGCAAATCAAGCTGTACTTTGCAGAGTCATGTGAGTAGTATTCCAGGTGTGCTAGGGTGGTTATAGATCACCTGGAAGATAACGCTTATGAGAGCACTACCAACTGCCTTATCGCTTTCGGACGCAATGAAAGTTTTTGCATTTTTGCCTGTCTTTGTCGCCATCATTTTGTGCAAAGGTCCGAAGGCTGAATTGTCTGACCAGATGTGCTACAGGAAGCCGGTAGTGCCGGTCAGTTGCCGGGCTTTTACGCCAACCTTTTACTACATGGGGGATAAGGCTCAAGAACGGGACATGGGGGCGATTTTTCAAGCGGAGGAAGCGGCCGATGAATGGCTCGATCTGAGCATGCTTTCGCTGAGCGAGGGCAAGCATGTAATGGATGTTGAAGTGGGAATGCCTTTGAATCGGCAAAGCAAGTCTCAGCTCGTATCTATTGAACACCGTGGTAATTCAAATGGGCTATTGGTTGTGAGAGTTTCGGCTGGAGCCGCTTACTATAATCCGGTTGATTGGGTTGACGCAGTTAAAACATTTGCACGTCATCGCGGTTGCAAGCGCGTCTTGATACTGGGGAGTCATGCAGCGGGAGTTTCAGTTTTATATGATAGTGCTTACCTCGTCCTGCCGGAGAAGAGTGCAGCAGATAGAGACTTTTAGTAATGCACATGGTCATAGCTAACTAAACAAATTTGCTGGATAAAGCTCGCTCAGCACAGTCAAGCGGCAGCACTCTAAAAAATACAAAGCTGGCAACGTAGTAATAGCTGCGTAGGTGATTTTATTGCTAGTGTCTTTTATACAGAGAGCCCAATAGAGTGGCATAAGCGGTAGTGCAAACAAAATCGCTCCGCCCCAGCCACCAATTATCGCCGCAATGACCGGGTGACCTAAGGTGGGCACCAGGGACAATACCAGTGCTAAGCGCATAATGATTGAGCCTTGAGAGCAGGCTGGCTTGTTTGTATCGAGTCTGGCGAGTGAAACCAGCAGGCAGACTGCAAGATAGGCGATGCACAAAAGGACATTGGCAAATAAATCTAAAGGGTGCATTTTACACCTCAAATTGTCGATGGCGGACTGTATAGCGATCTTAGGCTTTGCGCTGTGGCGCGGCTACAGTAAAAACCCGAGAAATGACCTGGCTTGATTGACGGTTGTAGCTGGAGTCGATTGCGCGGTATCCTTGCTCAAGCTAATATATGACGGTCAAAAAGGACCTCTGCCCCATGTCTGACAACGAAATCCACAAAGCTCTGCGTGACCTGGGTATCGAGCCTGGGGCTAGTTGGGATGACGTCGCAGCTCGTTACAAGCTATTGGTGCGGATGTGGCACTCGGACCGGGCCCGTCCTGAGGATAAGGCTGTAGCCGACCAGGAATTGAAGAAAATAAATAACGCGCGTGACCTGCTCAAGGAGCACTACAAAAGTGCAGCCCACGTCACTAGTGGATATTGTCGCTGCCAGCCGATACCAGTCAGCGCTCAGCCTCAGCCCACGGCCTCCGCTCCACCGCCGCCTCCTCCACCTCCACCAAGACCGGAGCCACAACCACAGCCAGAGACCAAAGCTCAGTCCGGATACCAGCACCAATCTCAATCCCAGTCTCAGTCCACCGGTGCGACGCAGCAGGGACCACAATCTCATCAAACCAGTCAAAGCCAATCATATGGCTCTAAAGCTGCTTCTTCCGGTAACTCCAATCAGCAATACATCGTCCTGGGACTCGATTTTAGTAAGCCAAAAGTAGTGCTCTCAGCTTTTGGTTTTGGGTTGTTTTTAATGCTTGCTTTTGGCAATATGCCCAAAACACCTGATAACTCTCAAAATGTCAGTCCGCCCCCGGAGCGCGTTGTGGTGCCGGTCCGTTACGTGCCACCGCCTCCTGACCCCCGGCTCGTCAAAAATCAGGCAGAAATAGACAAGCGGATGGCTGAGGCGAGCCAAAAGGCTACGGCAGTGCGTGAGATTGTAAACGGCTATCAGCAATCAATGACCGAGCTTGCAGCCAAGATAAACAAAGACTATGCTGCCGGTCTGGACACTGAAGCCGATAAGGCTAAGCTAAAGAGCACCCAGGATGTCTCCAGTCGGGTGGCAGGAGAGGCAGTGAGGCTGGAAATGCTCGTAAAGGAAATTGGTAAATTGCGGGCAAATGACCCTAATCTGAGCTTTGAATCAGTGGATAATGAACTGGCTAAGCCTGTACAGGCTTTGCAAAACCGGTAAATCTGGTACAAAATAAGAGAAGATATCCCGTAGGATTTGCTTTTGCTATCTAAAAAACAACTGATTGCGATTGTCCTGGCAGTGCCTGTATTGGCTGCCGGCGGGTATGTCTGGGCTTTTGTCCAGCAGGAGAGAGACCTGGAATCATTAATTGCCCGGCGTCAGTGGCTGGAGGCTGAATCGGCTGCCAGCTGCGCTACTTTGCCAGTTGTTATAGGCTCAGGCAAGGACAACGGGGCTGCCGCCCTTTATTTGTCGAGCTTTTTTGCCAGTCGGGCCGAAGATGTCCATACGGCTGCTGAACTCGACGCCAAAGCCGATGGTCTTTTGCCGGCAGAGCACTTGGATCAGGCTATCACCAATTTAATTGCCACAGCTGAGATGCTCGAATACCGCCTTAAGCTGCCTGAGCTAGCTGAGTCATGTACTCGCTGTGCGGTGCAAGTGGCTGGCCGCAGACAAGATGATGCCGATGGAGCAATTGGATATTTCAACATGTCTAGAGCGCTTTTGGCGATGGGGCAGATGTGCATAAAGCACGATAAACTCTTGATCGCAGAGATTGCCTTTAGAGAGAGCACTGCCACTGCCAGTAGGGCCTACAAAGGCACTCCACCAGCTGAGTCAGTTTTGAGAGGGCGCTATGGTGGCCAGCTTAAAGATGCACTGACTGCTCAAATCGAACTATTGGAAAATCAAGGCAAGACCCAGCATCTGCCCTTTTTGAAGAAGAGACTAGCTGAAGTCTCTAATTTGTAGTCTAAAAGAGATCATCTATCCTGAATGAGTAACCCAGTCCCGCAAAGACTGAAGGTGCGGACTGGTTGAGCCCAACACCAAATCTGGTGTCAACTTGCTGATGACGTGTCACTTTGTAGACGCCACCAAAATGTAGCAGATTGATGGGATACTTATGCTCGGCAAAAAAGCCCGCATACTCCATAAAAGCCGATGCCTTGCTGCCAAGATTACGACAGACTAGTGCGTCAGGCTGCCATTGCAATGTCTCACCACGGTTTATTAATACCAGTGATTGCATGCCGCAAATAGACCAGCGATCATTTACAGCATAACTATAAGGCAGACCTGATAATAATTGGTACTGCCCTTCTAACTTTCGTCTTCGTCAACTACTAGTGTGTCTCTATTGTCGTCTTTGTCATCCAATGTGAGAGGGACAGTAAACCATATCTCTGTGCCTTCACCTGGTGCACTCTTAATGCCGACATGACCATTCATCATAGCCACAGATTGTTTGACAATAGATAGACCTAGTCCAGTGCCACCGTACTTGCGGGTGTTTGAGCCGTCGCCTTGCACAAAAGGCTCAAAAATCTGTTTTTGTTGCTCATTATCAATACCGATACCTGTGTCGACCATACCAAACCTGATGACATACAGGTCATTGTGTATTGAGTCAATAAATGCTGAGAAAGCTATTGTGCCCGAGTCTGTAAATTTTAAGGCATTTTGTGCGAGATTTTGTAGAGCATGTTTTAGCCTCATCGAGTCTCCGTGCAAGATAGCTGGCATCGTCGGCTCGATGTCGATGGTTAATGCCAATCCCTTTGCTCTGGCGGGTATGGATATCGACTGAGCCACTTCCGCTACAAGTTCCGCTACGCTAAATGGCACTATGTCTAGTTTGAGTTTGCCGGATTCTAGCTTGGAGAAGTCGAGTAAGTCGTTAACGATGTGCATCAGATCACGACCAGCTTGCATGATGTTTTCTGCAAGTTCGTGCACGAGTTCTGAATTATCTTCGTCATGGGCAAGCATCTCTGCTAGACCAAGTATGCCTGCCATAGGGGTACGCAATTCATGACTCATGTTTGAGACAAATTGGACTTTAAGACGGTTTGCTCCAATTGCTTCATCGCGTGCGAGTTTGAGTGCGTCGTTAGTCATCAAAAGATCATTTGTGCGCTCAAGTACTTTAGACTCCAGGCTCTCGTTAAGCTCCGAGATCTCTCTATTTAGTTTGGCTAGATTTTGATTCTTTGTCTCCAGTTCAGCATTGACTTGGTCTAGCAATTTTTGTTTTGCTGACAGCTCTTCTAGTGCCAGTAATACTTCCTGGTTTTGCTGGTGGACTTCGTCAATTACACTTACAGCAGCTATTTTGGTGAGTGACTCGGAGATTTGCTCGATTTCGTTGCCTGTAAATGGCAGTCTGGGTGCCATGTGTTTGCGTATGGTTATGGTCGTACCGGTTTCGAGTCCTTGTATGTCAAATTGGTCTACGAGTTTACTAGCGCCGAGTAAATCTCTGTTTTCTGGCAGGGCATTGTCTTTATTTGTCACCACGATGACAAAACTAAATGGAGTATCTGTATCATCAATGGCAAAAGTAAGCCTGCCGCGAGAGCCCTGCATGATGGCGCTGCGACATATCTCGCTAACAGCAGTGCTTATGCGAGTCTGGTCATGTAAGTCAAAGCCCAAAAGTAGTGCTATTTGTCTTGAGCGGCGACGCGCTAGCACTACGTCGCCTTCGTTTTGGAGGAGGAGATTGAGTAAGGGCTTTTGTCTTGTGCCTGATGGTGTCATCACTACCACTTGTCCTTTACCACTAGTATCGTAGAGTCGTCCAACTTTTTTGAATGATATAGATACAGCCAAGCGGCGATAATTTCGGCAGATTGATCTAGGATGATTTGATTATCTAGTCCTGCCCTCGTTGATATTCCATCTGAATGCATCACCAGCACACTGCCTGTGATCCATGGTACGGTCACGTCAAGCGTTTTGGGGTTTTCGTAACCAAGCGTGCCATTTAGAGAAACAAGATGTTTGCGTTCTGAGTCGTTATAAACTAAGCCGGTGATATTACCAAGCCCGGAGTAGTGCAACAGTCCTCTGTCTAAATCGATTTTGGCTACTGCTCCTACCGCCCCTCGACTCCCTCTAAGTGAAGTATGCATTGCCTTTAAAATTGCTGATGGAGGTAGATGCAAATTTTCTTTGAAGCGTTTGACTGCCATTATGGCTGCTTCGCAAGCCTCAAATCCATGTCCGAGCCCGTCCACCAGTAAACAGTTGATTGTTTGATCTCGGCGTTCTACTTGCCATTTGTCTCCAGAGATTAGCTCTCCTGTAATTGGTACGGATAATCCGCCAATTAAAGTATCGTCTTTGCCAACAGGGTTATTCCAAAAGCGTACGTTGATGATTGTGCCAGTGCCTGGCTTTGAGTAAATATCAAAGTGACTAGACATGCGCTTTGCCGCACCAAGTCCGGTGCCCATGGTACCGCTGGTCGAGTAACCGTCCTCAATACATATACCGATATCCATGCCTGGGCCTTTGTCGACGCACAGCACATCTAGACCAATGTTTTCGGAATCTCTACAGCCCTGGGCGATAATGTCTCCGCCAGACTTACTATGTTTAATCAGATTGGTAGCAAGTTCGGTGATTACCAGAGCTATTTTGTCCATCTCGGATTGATTCACTCCGATATCTTTTGCCAATTTGACTATGAGACGTCGGGCCTGGCTGACCTGGCTATCATCAACAACCTGCAGGCTGATCGCGTCACTTACATCCATTTTGTCACCGTTATCACAGTTCCACCGCCAGCATTTGCCGCTATCTCAAACTCATCCATCAGTCTTTTAGAACCGCTCAGTCCAAGACCCAGTCCCTTTTTTGACGTGTATCCGTCCACCAGCGCCTGTTCAATGTCGGGGATACCGGGTCCGTTGTCTTCAAATACAAGTCGCAGACCGACGCGGTCTCTTTGAGCGCGCTCGATTTTGACACCGCCGCCAAGTCCGTGCTCAATTGCATTGCGACCCAGCTCGCTGGCTGCGGTGACTATTTTAGTTTGATTCAATGAAGAAAAGCCAAGATCAGCTGCGTGCATTTTAATGGCAGCGCGCGCTTGCACCAGGTCGTGTTCAGTCTTAAGTGGGTGATATGCAATCAACACTAGACTAGACTAAGGCTTGTCGAGCCATTTCGAAACTACGACTGTGGTGCCGCCACCATCAGGAGTCTGTATCTCAAACTCATCCATCAAGCGTCGTGCGCCTCCCAGTCCAAGACCCATGCCTTTTCCCGTTGTAAAGCCATCTTCGAGAGCTTGTTCTTTGTCGGCAATACCAGGACCGCTGTCCGCAAAGAGCAAGCGTATGCCTGTACGATTACTTTCAGCAATGAGCTGTATGAGGACATTGCCGCCTCCACCGTGTTCCAGGACATTGCGTGCCAATTCGCTCGCCGCTGTTATTACTTTGGTCTGATTGACAAGACTAAAGTTTAGTAGCGATGCGATGCGCTTAACGCTGTTTCTAACATCAGCGATATCATTTTCGTTGGCTATCGCACGCTCTTCCTGGGACTTGATGGTCATAGGTATAGACGCCTTTTGCCAAACACTTTGCTTTGACCGTTATTGCCATTTTGAATTAGTGTATTTAAAAGCTCTATGCCATCCTCAGCTGTCAGTGCTGTGTGGATACCTTTGAGCGTGATGCCTAATTCAGTAATGGTGATTGCGATGGCGGGCTGCATTCCTACCAGGACGGTATTGCAATCCAGCAAACGTGAGGTTTTAGCGATATTGCCCAGGACTCGACCCATAAATGAGTCGACCATTTCCAGTGCGGAAATATCTATCAACACTCCCTTGGAAGAGTAGTCGACAATCTTTTGCGTCAGGTCTTCTTGCAGTGCCAGAGCGCTTCTGTCATGGAAGTCTACCTGAATCGTTACAAGTAGAATTTCACCAAGTTTTAGTATTGGTATTCTTTCCATAATGTCTAATTTGTCGCTTTTTCAGACTTTCGCTCTACCTTCCATCCGCCCTGTGTCAGGGCTTCTTTGATGGCATCTGCCATAGTCGCTTTTGTGGTGATATCGTGGATGTCGATACCGAGGTGGACAATTGTTTGAGCGATTTGTGGTCTGATACCGCTGATGATGCAATCAGCACCCATCAGTCTTGTTGCTGCCACAGTCTTCATCAGATGTTGTGCTGTCTGTGTATCTACTGTTGGTACACCTGTTATGTCGAGAATTGCTACTTTTGAGCCTGTCTCCACGATACGCTGCAAAAGTGCTTCCATTACGATTTGAGTGCGTGCGCTATCCAGTGTGCCAATAAGAGGCACAGCCAGCACACCGTCCCAGAGTTTGATTACAGGAGTGGACATCTCCATCATCTCTCGCTGTTGACGCCTGATGATTGCTTCGCGACTTTGCTGATACGCTTCGGAGGTATGCAGACCTAGCTTGTCCAAAAGAGAAGATAGTTCCACGATTTGTTTAATTAGGTTGGCTTCTGTTTGACCAGCTCTAGCATTTAGCCTTGCAAAAAGAGGCTGCTTGAGCGAAAAAATAAATTTGGCTGTTTCGGTTGGCGTTGAGCCCTGTACTGCTCTACTCGTCGAGAGCTCTGTGAGCATGGTTTGCAGATCTTTCCATTCTGGCTTTGTTAGGTCGGAAAGGTTGCCTTTTTCGCTGCCTTGTTCAAATAGTCTAATGAATTCTTCTGAAGAGCTACGAATTGTAGTCTCAGGTACCGAACGGGATCTTTCTGGATCACTCAATTGTTGATTGATCCATTCATCAAGTATTTCAGACCTGGAATCATGCAATATCTTTGCCAGCGGAGATGCGGTTTCGCTCGTCATATTCGTCCCTCTATCTGCAATTAGCCGTCATTATGTGATATTTGCTAAGACTGATGCACAACTGCCAAGTCTTTATAAACAAACTTTACTGTGTAAGGCGTATTTGAATTGTAGTGTACGTTTGAGCATTGTTCGCTGATGGTAACTGTATCGTAGTCCAGGTTTGGCTTTGGTGATCGCTCACGGGCTTCGCTGGAGCTTATTGATGAGCTTGCTAGAGCGTATTGTTGAGCTTGTTGGAGCAGTTATTGTTGAGCTTGCTGGTGCGGCTTACTGTTGAGCTTGCCTGGTCTAGCCAGGCAGTCAAGTCTATGTTGGTCTGTTTGCCCTCAGAGAGTTGGCTCGTTGCTAAAGGTCCATCAAACTCATTTGCTCGACAAGAAGAATTGTTGGACTGGTAAAGAGTGGGCACCGCAAATGGTGGCGTAGATTTTTTTGTTTGTTGTGGATGTTTGATCTGCTGATGCAATTTTTAGTAGATGTGCAGAATTTTTAGTAGCTAATGATCTTGAGCAATTTATGTCTACTGTATATATCAATCTGATTGGGCAAATGTTTCAACAATTGCCATTTTTTTGCTGGTACTGTGTCTAAAAAGTGGCGAGAAAAAGACTAAAAAAATCTTTTGTAGGCACAGTAAGCACTCTCGGGTTTTATTAGTATTTTCACCACTTGAAGAAGTCAAGGGTGCGCGTAGTATGGATTTGTTGAAGGCGAATGGAGGGTGACAAATGCACGACGATGTCCCGCACTCTCGAGCTAGCGAAGCTAAGATTCGTGAGCTTACGGAATCTATAGAAAATGGCAATCACAATTACCTGGTTAAGTTTCTCAATCAGCTGCCCAGCTCCCAGGAAAGATACGATGTATTGGAGCGCATCGAAAGACTAAACAACGAACGGCGTTATAGAAGTGGCAATACTCCCCGTTTAGCGCTTGAGCGCACGACCTATCCGGATAGCGATTTTATCGACATTGCACTGCTCAAAAAGAGTTCAGACTGGCTCTTTAGAGATGATGTGCTCTACAAAGAATCAGTAATCTGGAGCCATTAGGCATATAGACTTGACCGGCACTCGCAACAAATGAAGTGCCGGCTATTTACCTCCCGCATAAAATGAGCTTGAATAGACAGCGGTACGTCCCCGTCATAAGAAAGCTCATAAATGAAATCTATCTGGCGAAAGCTAATCATCGCGTTGGTTTCAATCTGTGCAGTGTTAACGCTGGCTGGACTCTGGTATGACTCGCAAGCGCAATTGAGAGAAACATATCAGAGCCCGGACGGGAAATTTAAAATAGAGCTTTACGCTTATAAGCAGCTTACATCAATGCCCGGGCAGGGTAGTGACGGTCCTGGTAAAATCAAGCTTGTCACCGATGATGGTGTCACTATTGATCAGGTCACTTTGCCTATGGTGCAGATGATGACCAAGCCTGAGTGGACTAAGACAAAAGTTGTTGTGCCCAAATGGGCCGAGTGGGACCTGCCGCTATCAGAGGATTGAGGTCGCGCGGTAATATCAATTGCAATCTATCCGTAAATTGGAGTTGCTCTCTTTGCGGTTAGTTTTTTAGCTCAGTTAATGCCTTTATTAACAGGTCAACATCGTGCTGACTGGTAAAGTAATGCACCGATGCTCTAAGGCATTCGGGCTCAGGTATGCTGCGGATCATGATATGTTTGCTATCGAGAGCCGTGGATAGATCGTGGTGGTTTTTGCCTGGTAGGGTAAACGATGTCAGTCCTGACAATCTGTTGCTCGGTATGACCTGTGCTCCGATTCTAGTCAGTTCTTCTTTTAGATAGTTGGACATATCGATTATCTGTGCGTGTCTCTGCGCGCTGTCGCCGGCAGACTGATGTAAGGCCAGTGCCTCGCGCCATCCTGCCAAAAGTGGGAATGCTGATGTGGCAATCTCAAATCTCTCTGCACCAATGGTGGTGCCGGTCATATGGTGTCTCCATCCCATATAAGTGGGTTGGAGCTTGTCCAATTGCGCGGGGGCTATATATAGACAGCCTGTACCCTCTGGACCGCAGAGCCATTTGTGCCCTGTGACTGCATAAAAATCCACACCGGTTTGCACTAGATTAAGTGCCATCGCGCCCGCTGACTGAGCGCCGTCAGCTAGTGTCAGTACGCCTTTTGCGCGACAGAGGTTGGCAATTGATTGGATGTCCAGTACTACTCCAGTATTCCAGAGGACATGACTAAAGGCAAAGAGTCTGGTACGTGCATCGATTAACTGGCTCAGGCTCTCAAGTATCTGTTCGGTGGTCTGTCCCTTTACTGGCAAGACGCGCAGCTCAAGCCCCTGCCTCGCTGCCAGATTGGCAGAGGTATCGCTAATACTTGGGTGCTCGCAATCAGTGATGATCAAATTGTCGCCGTTTTGCCAGGTCAGTCCCCACATGGCGATATTGCAGGCTTCGGTGACATTCTGGGTGATGGCATAACAGTGCGCCTCACCACCAAATTCTTTACTTAAAGCCTGTCTGGTCATGTCTAATTGGTCTTGCAACCAGTGCGACATTTTGACGCTAAATGGACCATCTCGCTGCACTTCTTCAAAGGCTTTGATAATGGCACTTAGTGCCACTTGAGGCAGTAGTCCCTGTCCACCAAAATTAAAATATGTCTTGTTGGCTAGGGCGGGGAACTGCTCTCTAAAAGCGAGCGGCAAATTGAGTTTGTGCATTTATAGAATTCATTTCTTTATGTGGTTCGATCCTCCGTATTGTATCTGGCTTTGATTGTCTCTAGATAGTTATTAGAGTATTGAGTCACCAATAGTATCCACTGACTGAATAAAGCTCTCAGCGTAGTGCTGATAAGTGTGCAGTATAAAATCAGCTGCGGTTGGTCAAAGCCAATTTTGCCGGGGAAATAGTGTGCGCATAAAATCAAACCTACAATGTTTGAAAGTATATAAATGATGTAACCATAACCTATTTGCAGGAGTGTTTTTTTGTCGTATTTTAATCCTTGTGCCTTTAGCGACTCAATTGCTTCTGTCCGCTCGGTTTTTTGATCGGCTAGATATTGTTTGAGGGACTTTTTGCTGTAGATAATCCGGCCCATTGCAATAAGGGCCGAAATTGCAAAAGTAAAACTGGATAGAGTGGCCACAAATAGAGCGGCCTCGACCAAACCAAAGGAGAAGAAAACTCCATTGATTTTGCTCAATACCACTGTCCAGAGCCAAGCTTGCATAAAGCAATAGACCACAGGAATCAACATAGGTAAAACTAGCAGCCCGGTGATCAGAACAAAAAGTTCTGTGGAGGAGGCTAAGCTATTTTGCTCTTTTGTATTAGGTGCTTGCATGTTTTTGTACCAAACTTAGTACTATCATTCTTTCACTTGGCAACCGGTTGTTTGTCTGGCCTAATGAATTGTTCAGAATGTGCAAGCAGTGGTAAGTTTGTCTGACAAATCACGGGTGATAGTTATGCTCAATCAGCTTCAAACTCCACGCCTACTTTTGAGGCACTGGGAAGACACCGATATTGAGCCATTTGTAGCCCTCAATCAAGATATCGAAGTGATGGAATTTTTTCCCAGTACTCTCAGCCGTGAGCAAAGTCTGGAGATGATAGGGCGCATTGAGGGCGGCTTCAAAACTAACGGCTATGGTCTGTGGGCAGCGCAGTTGCTCGATAGCAGGGAGTTTATTGGCTTTGTCGGTTTAAATGTGCCGCGCTTTGAGTGTCACTTTACGCCCTGTGTGGAGATTGGTTGGCGTCTTGCCAGAGCCTACTGGGGCAAGGGGCTGGCTACTGAGGCGGCGCATGCCGCACTGGACGCCGGCTTTGAGATGTTTGGCTTGAGCGAGATTGTGAGCTTTACCACGGTGCACAACATCAGGTCCAGACGCGTCATGGAAAAAATCGGCATGACGAGAGATCCTGCCGAGGACTTTGACCATCCCATGGTGACAGGACCGCTGCAAAAGCATGTGCTTTATCGCAAGTCCAATCTATCAGGCTGATAGCTCAGTAGGTGGTGCGACTGTTGGACGAGTCGCTGCTGGTTTTGGTTTATCGCGCAGCTTAAGTTTATTATTGGGGTCCCAGTAAAACTCTTTGCCCTTAATTCTTGGATCTTCGCTCTTCTCGGCGCCTTTATTGAGCTCTTCGGTGATTGTGTCCTTGGTTGTTCCAGGTTTGAATAAATCGGGACGCTGCTTAAAAGATTCATCAATCGCAGTTCCTAGCCTCTCGACTGATGGGTCAAGTGGCTTCTCTCTAGGTATCTGCGTGATTCCCTTAATCGCCTCGTTAGCAATGTCTTGACTGCTAAATTGTTTTGGCGGTTGATCTGTAGGGTTGGCTGGAGGTGCGTCGCCAGGTTTAGCTGGAGTTGCATCGCCTGGTTTTGGCGCAGCTTCTGGTGCTTTAGCTGTGGCGTCTTTTGTCAGTCTTTCAGCTAGTTCTCCATGACCCGATTTTTTTAGCTCATCGGTTACAGCTTTGAGATTGTCTTTATTGATAAATGCGTGGTTCTGCTTGAGACCAGCTAACCCTGGTAAGTTTGGATCGGCTTTTTGCTGGTCTCCGTAGACTTTTTTAAAGGCTTCGGTCAGTGCTTTTACATCAGCTTGTTTGGTAGGTTGTCCATCAGCTGCTAGTAGACGCGAAGCGACTTGATATGGGCCTTCACCGCGACGTACTTTGGCGTTTTCTAAAAATTGGGGGTTAGTGGCCTGTGCATCGGTTGGTGATGCAGGTGGTGCCTCGGCCGGAACACTCGCAGGTATCTTGTCTGTAGGGACTTCACCGGGACGGGCAGGAGGTACCTTATCTACAGGGACTTCACCGGGACGGGCAGGAGGTACCTTATCTACAGGGACTTCACCGGGACGGGCAGGAGGTACCTTATCTACAGGGACTTCACCGGGACGGGCAGGAGGTACCTTATCTACAGGGACTTCATCGGGACGGGCAGGAGGTACCTTATCTACAGGCCCATCCGGTGTTGGAGCTTTTGCCTGTGGCTGATCGCCCGGCTGTTCGCCAGGTTTGGGCGGTACCGTCGCAGCGTCAGATGTCGCCGCCGCTAACTCTGGTCCTTTGCCTTTACCTTTGTTTTCGGCATCGACGGTAGCCTGATCTACCATCTGTGTTTTTATAAATTTGGCGGAAGTATCTCCAGTAAATTCCATTGCCGGCACGACGCCTTTAGCGACTAAATCGTCGCTTTTGGCCGCAAGGTTGTCGCGATTGCCTCCTACCTGTAGGTCTGGAGCATTAAAGACCGCTGCTTCAGCTCTTGGTTGCGGGACGTCTTGAACTGCGTCCTTGGGAGCACCTGGATTCATTTGCAATACCCGTTAGTAAATTAATCGTGCTGGTTTATACGCACTTAGAGGGAAAATTCGACAGACTCCAGGTTAGACCTACCCAGTTCAATCAAAAATCAATCTTAATCTGAGAATCGCTGGGCGATTACTTTGCGCTGCCGGCTGCCTTGGTGGCACTGGTTGAGGCACCTGTTGTGCCTGGCTTGATGCTGGCTTGTGGGGTGGCGCTGTTGCCTGCTGAAGTTGTTTGGCTTGCCGGAGTCTTGGCTCTGGACTCGTCTTGATAGTTGCGGATATAGAGATTTGTGCCAACGGGGCTAAGTTTTGCTCCCGCTTTAGCGTTTTTATCGCTCATCAAACTCTGCAGATTGTCTGCTGTTTTTTGTAGCTCTGCCGAGCGCCTATTGGCACTATCGATGTGTCCTTGCGACTGTTGATCATAAATACCGCGCAAGCCATCTAGCTGCTGCAAAACCTCGGGCGGTATCGGTAACTGATGCTGAGTGCCGCGTCTGTAATATTTTAGACCGTCAAGTATGTCTTGTTTCTTGTTGCCCAAAATCGTTGAGCTGCGGCTCTTGGCGTCACTGGCTAACTCGCCTGCTGTGCGCAAGCTGCGCTCGCGTTCACGTTTGACTTCATCATTGAGAGTGCTTACAGCTCTGTCCAGATGAGGGTTACTCGGTTTTGGCGGAGTTTTTGGTATCTCCTTTTCTTTCTCTTTCTTTTCGCTTTCGCCTTCTTCGACGCCGAGATAACCGAGCGCCACCTTAGACAGTTTGCCTACTTCTTTGTTGGGCTCAAGGGCATAAGCTATGCGAAATTCTTTAATAGCATCTTGTTTTTTGTTGAGGTGGACATAAGTGTTTGCAAGATAATAATGCAACACAGCATTGTCAAAGTCTGAAGCTAAAGCCTGCCCCAGATGCCCTTCAGCTGCTTTGTATTCGCCTTGATTATATTCTTCCATGCCCTGTTTGAGAGCCGGGCTGAGAGCAAAAGCTGGGCTTATGGTGAGCTGGATGGTAAGCGCTAAAGCAAGAGCAGCACTGCAAAAAGGCGGTGTCAATTTGATTGATTTGCTGCTAGTAAGCCACTTACACAAATGACCACCTCAATGTAGTCTCTATCACTATTATGCCCCATCCCTGCTTTTAGTAGAGATCAGGAGTCTGGGTCACCACTAAAGTATAACTCTGTCACTCTGGCAAATCGCAATTCACCAAGGTGCTGCCCAAAGCCAGTGCCTGGTTGCCACATGATATTACCGTAGACTTCAGTCCAGTGCTTGCCTGACGAGTTATTGCCTCCGGTGATACGTTGATAACACCAGTTTGGCTTGTCAATTTGCTTGTTTTCGGTGGCTACGACCTTTTCTAATCCTTCCGGTGGGTTATTGGGATTGAGCCAGGGCGGTAGATCATAATTGCTGGAGCCAATTTTGATTGTAGGATCGCTTTTATCGGGGCTGCTATAAACCGGATAGAGATAGTATTTGCTTACAGGCTGACCTTCTTGCGGCACAAATGCTTGTGACTCAAGTAATTTGATCAAGCGGGTCATATTAAAGTTGGGGTCGATTTCTTGCAGGCGCTGCAGCATTTTTTTGAATGGCACAGAATGGTCGCCTGGTAGTGCATTGAGTACAGCCAGAAGCGAAGATGCTGATGAATACTCGTGCCCAAGCTCACCCCAGCCGTTGACAGTACCGCCTGTTGAGAGTTTTACGTCTTTGACTTCGTACTGAGTCTCGGGCTTAAAGCCATAAGTAGTCTCTTTGATTTTTTTCCTCTCTACGTACCATTTGGCTGTGTTACCCACCTGTATGGTGACAAATGAATAGGGAATAGCCATCTCGTAGCTGCGCTGTGGGTTTGCAACTGCACAAGCTGTAGCTGTTACTTTGCTGGGCAAGGCATCGACTTCACCGATGCGTCTGAAGGCATTTGGTACTGGGGTATAGCTGCCACCCAGTGGCGCTGTGTCGGCTCTATTTTTTTCAAAATAATCATCACCAATAAGGTGAGGCATTTCGCCCATATGAAAGCTAGTAAAAATAAAGTCTTTATCGTTGGCCTTCATCGGGGTGTAGCCACGCAAAAATGATTTTGGACCAAGTGTCACACCTTTAGCTGCAACATTGGTCGGAAGCTGGTTTGGGTTGTATGCCAGATTGCTCTCAGCGCCGCGATCTACCATTGCCACCGAGCAGACGTCGGTATCTGTTTTTTCGATTTTGGTATCAGCGCCCAATAAGCGTGCTTCTCTTTGATGCGCCAATTGTTGAAAGAGTGAGTTAAGGACTTTGTGGCAGGTGACTTTGCTAAAGAGATCATCGTTGATGTTTTTGGACATCTGGTAGGCCGTCTCGGCAGCGGCAGTTGCTTGCGGGCTGGTTTGTCCATCGAGCTTCATGCCATCAACGTTGGCGTTAATTAAAAACGATTTGCCCCAGATGCGATTGATGTTACTCATGCTGGCACTACCAGTGGAGTCACCACAGTCGGCATATTGTTGTGAGACTGGTACTTTGACTTCTACTATGCGTTTGGAGACATTGAGTGCGCCTGCATCTACGGCATTGCGCACTTGTCTAGAGCCGCCCATGAGCATACTGAGTTGGAAAAATCCCCAGATACAAAACATCAGGCCAAAACCGCAGGCTATGATCAAGCCAAGCGTGGCTCCGCGTCTATTTCTCAGGCGTGCGCTGGCGCGTCTAAATTTAGCGGTCACTTTGCGGGCAGTTGTTGGGTGCGTCTCAAACAAAATCATTCCTCGCGATATCTTGATTGTACCGCTTGCGCTTATATTGGAGCGGGAGTTGCGACTATGGGCTGTATGGCTGTGGCATGGCACTCGATTGAGCCAAAGTAAGGCATCGGCACTGGCATCAGGACTTCCATTGTGGTTGTCACTGAGACCTGTCCTCGACCTAGGTCGTAATTTACTTTTTCGATGTTGATGCTCTTAATCAGGCTGGTCAGTTTGCAGCGCTCCAGGGCGTGCTCAGCTGCTTGTTTGGCATTGAGTGCATTGTGTTGACTGGCTGCTGCTCTAGCTGCCAGCTCTGCCCACTGTTCATTGGACTGAGTGGTTGACAAAATTGCTACCAGGTCAAAGCAACCCAGACCAATTGGCACAATAACCAAAAATCCGGCTATTGCCTCAAGCAGTGTTTGACCGCGTTTACTTTTGCGCTTTGTCAAATTGCTCTTGTGGCTCATTTTGCCAGATTGTTTGCCAATGATAAAACTCGGGCAGTTCATAGCATAAACCCCTCAATAGACTGCATAACGAGGGTTTTCGAGGAGTCTCGAGCTGGTAATTGTGTAAGTGGCGGGAGCACCAATACCCGGCACCATAGGAAAAAATGGAATTGTCAAAAACGGTCTGACTGTCACATGTGTGGTCACAACAACATAGACGTTACTCGGGTCGACGTCGTAGCTGACCTCCGTGACTGGTAGCTGCGAGATACTGGCCAGTCCGCCTGCTACGGTCTTTACATAGGTCTCTGGTATGGCCAGGCAGACGCTACCATTTGGGTCCTGGGCTTGACTCTTGGGTACTTTTGCCGCCTGACGCAATTGCAAGTCGTTAAGTGACACTGAGCTTAAATAGCCAAAACTGAGCCCGATAATGTCCAGCACTGGAAATACAGCAAACAAAAAGAGAAAAAATAGAGCCGGACCAAACTCAGCTAGAGATGAGCCTCGCCGTCTCAATTTGCGACGGGCGCCATCTAAAGGGTCAGCAAGTTTTTGTTTGGTCAGTGGCCGCATCAATTTAGCTCTCAAGTGCCTGAGACTTACTTTGAATATACCACCGCCAGGCACTACTCACTTAGAGGAGCCATAAACCCGCTGTAATCCGGTTTTGGCTCTGTATTTGATGAGACTTTGCAGCCTTGCTCGGTCATTTCCTTCCTGAGCTGGGCTAGGGTTGCTCTTTGATTGGTAAATGGACTGATTGATAAGAATTTCAATCCTTTCATACTCTTAAGTGTTGCCACTTTTGATGGCGTTAAATCAATTTGTCCTACGTAGAGTCTCTCCAGGTTGCGACAAGTCGCTAAATACTTCAATCCGCTATCAGTAAATTCGCAATTGTTGGCTTCCAGTACACGCAAACCAGGGATGCTGCTAATAGTCTTAATCTGTTTTGCCGTGAGTGGGATGTTGTCCACTTTTAGTGAATTAAGCACGCTGGAGAAGCGAATTTTTGCCAGCACAGGATCGATGTCTTTCATTTCGTCAATGCACAGTCGCTTAACCTGCATAATCGCCGGAAAATTTGCCACGTCCTCACCGCTCATGCGCTCGCATCGGCCCAGGTCGAGATTTTCGAGATTGGGCAAACGACTGACATTTATGGCGGCATCACTTTTGGTTCTTGAGTCTCTAAAGCTGACACTGCGTAGTTTCGTTAGTACCCTTAGACCTTCTACAAATGATTTTTTTGGGTCTACTTCCGGACCAAATCGTAATTCGTAGACATCATCTCCGAAATTTTTAATTGCATGGCTATATGACTCATGTACAGAAGAAGTATTGAATTCGAAAGCCAGTCTGTGGCTTATGGGAAACTTTGTGGTTTTTAGAGCATTGTATGCTCTGTTAGTGTCCATATCCCATATCTTGCCTACTTCTTGCTGCATAGTAAAGTTTGAAATTCTCTCGCCATCTTTGATGCCAAAAAATGGCTTGCTTGGCAAAAGACTGGTGGGATCGTTTGTAATGTCGTCTACTTGTTTTAGATCTTCATTGCTTATCGGCGCTGTCACAGGATAATTGTGTACTTTGCGCGGTGCCAGAGTATAGTAGATAATCCCTCCTGCCGCCAAAAGCAACACCAGTCCGCCAGCTATTGGGATAAGCGGCAATGCTTTTTTCTTTTCCTGAACAAGTTTCTTTGTCACCTTCCGTGGTGCCACTTTTATTTCCATGGTGGCAGACTGAGACTTTGGTGCTACTACTGGTATCGCTTCCAGCTCTCGTTGCACTTCTTCCATGGTTTGATATCTGTCATCAGGGGACTTGGCTAGCATTTTGCGTATCATGCCTTCCAGCCTTTGTGGGTATTCGCTACCTTTGTCCAGATCAATCAGGCTGGGAGGCTTTTCTTGCTGGTGCATCGAGAGCGTCTCAATTATTGTGCTTCCTTCAAATGGAGTTTTTCGGTCAAACATTCTACGATAGTGCAGCCCAGGCTGTAGATGTCGGTGCGATGATCGATGGTGCCACCCATGGCCTGCTCCGGGCTCATATAGAGCGGGCTGCCAAATATGAGTCCGACGCTTGTTAGCTCCTGGTTTTTGCTGCTGGCTAATTTTGCGATACCAAAATCCACCAGTTTGACAATGCCTTGATTTGTGCCATTGGGGGCGCTGACATAGATGTTGGCTGGCTTGATATCTCGGTGCACGATGCCAGAGTGGTGGGCGTGAGTGAGAGCACTCGCCACCCTCGTAAATATGCGCAGCGCTTCTTTTAGTGAGAGCGGTCCTTCACCGGCGATGCGGTCGCTGAGCGGCTCTCCCTGGAGTAGCTCCATGGTATAAAAAGGCATTTGCTCTTTTGTGATACCAAAGTCGTAAATGCGCACGATGTTTTCGTGCTCGAGTTTACCGATAGCCTGTGCTTCTCTTTGAAATCTCAGCCAGGCTTCCTGATCGATTTTGGCAGAGCGAAAAGTCTTAAGAGCTAAGTCAATGCCCAAAAACTGATGGTGCACTTTGTAGACAGCGCCCATGCCGCCTTCGCCCAAAAAGCCTTTGACGAGATATTTGCCATCAACTAAATCCCCAGTCTTGTAAAAGGCCGTGGTGCTCTGGGGCGGCTCTGGCTCAAGGGTGCTCAGCGGTATTGGCACGGTGCCTTTACCGGGCACAAAGACTTGTGATTTTTCCTGGTCCTCGCGCATATTGGCGAA
Source organism: Candidatus Obscuribacter sp. (assembly GCA_016718315.1). Taxonomy (GTDB): domain Bacteria; phylum Cyanobacteriota; class Vampirovibrionia; order Obscuribacterales; family Obscuribacteraceae; genus Obscuribacter. The sequence continues at coordinate 668,876 of JADKDV010000005.1, forward strand.
ATCTTTTACCTTTGACAAAATACCTTACTGCTTCAGACCTTTGAGAATGTCCTTGAGATTGGGGTTAGATAATAGTGTACTGGGATCAACGCCTCCCAGTCCTCCCGGAATTTGGTTTTTGAGAGAGTCTGGTATCTGTCCGCCGTATTTGTTTTTGAGCTTGGCGATGACATCATCCATTTTGCTGCCGCCCATGCCACCCATGCCACCGATGTTACTCATGCCGCCAGGTCCAGGGGGAGCGCCCATGTTGCTTAACTGATTTAAGTCCATCCCACCAAAGTTGGAGGCCTGGACTGGAGGTGTTGGTCTTTGTGTCTTTAAATCGTTGCTGCGCTTAAACTGTTCGTTTAGTTTTTGCGAGAGCATATTGACGCGCTCAGCAATCTTTGTCTCAGTATCGCCCGCTTTGACGCGATCTTCCATGGCATCAAAACCCATCATGTACATCGTAATGCCTATGCCCTGGGTCTTTGCTTGCTGCAAATCGTTATAGAGCTGCTGGCGCTTCTCTTGCATTGGTCCGGCGGCTACTACGTGATCTGTTGCTGGCGCCACAGCTCGATTGGCGGGATCTGTCATAGTCGTGGGCGATTGTGGCGCAGCCTGAGTCATGGTCACAGGGTCTGGCATGGGCATATCGCCTCTAGTCATCATGATGTTTTGACCCTGCGCCTGTGCCATCTGAGTAGCAAAGCCAAGTGCCACTGTAGTGCTGATAATTAACCGCTTGGTTAGCATATTACGCCGACTCCATCTGTTCATGCCTGGCAAAGTTCCACGTGACATTAATAGTCCTGCCTCTAGATAGATACCCAGGTACGCGGGGGATAAACTACGGGGTATTGGTTGTTAGCGGGTGGTATGTCTGTAGGTTTGAATGGTTGCTTGGAAGGCATATTGATTACAGTGGGCCTGTATGTAACTCCCGGTAACCCTGGCATGACAGACATAAATTTAGAAGCGCTGGCAAAACGGGCGGAAGGTTCGCTGGCAGCTGAGCGTACTTTGTCTGAAAAGCTTAGTGACCAGGGTGAACTTTTGGGGGGTGCTCTTAAAAAAGCGCCGGAAGGTTTTAAAACTGCTGCTAAAGAAGCTCTTGAGCATCCTGGCGATACCACTGTGATGATGGCCGCCAGCTTTGGTCTTGGCGTTGCCGTGTCGCTTGTCAGTCGGCGCCCTGATTTGCTTGGTAAGACTCTGGCTCCGGTGGTCGAAAAAACCATGCTGCATGGTGGCAAACTATTGACTGGTGCTGCCCTTGTTGACGTCAGTTACAAGACTGCTACGCCTGCCTATGAAGTTTGGAAAGACCATAATAAATTGGAAAGCAGTCAGGCACTTTTGGGAGCACGGCTCGGTCGCAGTGCATTTGACTACAGTCTCAACTTAGGCGCTGGGGCCACTGGCTTTTTAACTGGTGCTAGAGTAGGACGGTTTGCTGAGTTGGCTGCTAAAACCGCGCCGGATTTTAAAGCATTTGAAGGCGTATTTAGCAAACGTGGTGTCACCATGGAGCAACTGCCTGCTAACGTCAGACCCGAAAACTTCCTCGGTCGGGGCGGTAATGGTGCTGTCTACAAACTTGATTTTACCGATGACTTTGTTGTTAAGGTGCCGGAATTTGCCACTAAGTCGCCTAAGTCTGGACCTTTGCAAAAAGTTGATGACATTATGCCTGAGGCCAATATCGGACAGCCCGTGGCCAAAATGGGTGACTATCTTATTTTGAAGAAGCAAAATGGTTTTGCTGCTGGTGCTCCCGATACTAGAAGTCGTCGGGCTATGACGCCTGAAGCGGCAGAAGCGGTCTATGCCAGGAGCATAAATGAAAGCGCGGCACTACCTCAGTCTGCGTACGATGAGTTGGCAGTTATGATGGTCCAGCTCGAGAAGCGAGGACTACAGTTTGATCCATCTAAGCCGGGTAATATCTTGATTGACACTGCCGCCAAGCGTTTTAATCTGGTTGATATAAGTCCGGCCAACTCCACTAATCCTCGTCATCACACGGTCTCCGATATTATTGTGCCGCTGATGGACAATTATTTTACTGGCTCGGTATTGAGCGACAAAGGTGTAAAGTACCGCGCCCAACTAGCACAGATTATTGATAAAGCGACTAAAGCCGCTCGCACAGCCTCGATGCATCCTGCGGGGGCAGTCGATAGTTCGCTGCAGTACAGTTACAAGTTGGCTGGTCTGACACCGCCTTGATTATTGACAGTTTTTGACTTGTAGCATTGACCTGCTAATTTAATCGTTTGTATTTTCTTCTCAACTCAGGTTGTCAGTTCCCTCTCGTGGGTGGGCTCTTGGTGATTTGATTACTACGGGAAACATAAGGTAGTATAGGCGTTCCGGCTTCATCTAAAGACGTAGCGTATCTGTAGTGTTTTGCAAGCGCATTATTGCCATAGTCCTTGGTCTGGTGCTATTAGCCCCGCCAGCTTTTGCTGTGACCAAAACTCCTTTTGGTGCCTATCAGCAACCTGCTGCAGAAGACACCGCTCAGATATTGGGTATTAAGTCGCAAGTGGAGCGGTACAAGGCCCTTAGCCGGTCTCCCAATGCTTCGCCCGAAGAATTGCTCTTTTTGAAAACACTGATCTTGCGTAAGATTTTGCGCGGTGTTTTGGAAGTGCGTCAGGCTTGTAACAAGCTGGATTTTGAGCGAGCCTACACTTATGACATTTTGCAAAAGGAAGAAAGGCGTCAGCACTTTATATATCAGTTGTATAACACCGCCAACTTTGCTCAGCTTTCGACATTTTATACGCTCGAACCATTTATGCGTATCCATGATCAGTTTGTCACTTCTGCAATTTTTACTACTACAAGCGGTTCTCTCAATACGACTATCTCCACTATGTCGCGTGTGCATAGTGCCCTTGCCAAAGCTAGTCATGTGGCACCACCACAGGTCCTTGCCAATGTTGTTGATGGTGGACCAGTTGACTCAAGTGGCTTGCCACCACTGGTGACTAAATATCTTGATGCTAAAGCACCTAATGCTGATAAGACACGGCGAGAGCTATTATTTGCCAATTGGATGAAATACTACAAGATTGATGCCAGTAAAAAATCCGAGCTTTGTGCCATCAATGACAAAAAGCGAGTCGGGGTAAAACTACTCAGGTCGCGCGTACTACTGCTCTGGTCCTTGCACACCTTTATACAAGATTTTGATCGACAGTTATTGGTCTTGCTCAACACTGTGCAGAGTGCAAATGGTGCAGGGGTAACCGGTAGCAGTGGTGCAGAATCTGTGTCAGCAGGGACCGCGTCGGTCGTGCTCAATGGCGGCGCTCAGGAGATGGCTAAATCGTTGCATCTTATGGATAGTCTGGCTCAATTGCAGCAAATGAAGCAAGCTGGCGTAGACAATCAGAGAGTGCAGGAGCTTGAGCTGCATCTACTGGAGAGGACTCTTACTGGTGCGCTCGAGCTACAAGTCGCCACAGATAAAGTCGATGAAGACCTTTATTACAATTACCATATTGCTCTTTCAGAATTGCTCCAAAATAGAGCGAAGTGGCTGCAATACAATTACAACGCTAACTTTCTCCAGTCAGGTATCTTAGGCATTGTGGCTGGACGTTTGTATCTCAGTCGTCATTCGTATGCCGGCGACAGGATGTTTGTCATCTCGGGCAGCAACGGCACCGCTTTGACTTTGCTCGCTATGCTCCAGATGCGAGGTGGCAAGCGCAAAGTAGATACCAGTCCCAATTCACTTGCCGAAGTTTTTAAATTGCAAACAGATCCAGATGATCGTTTTTCTGCCTTTGTCTCTCGCTTGCTCAATGCACCACCTCCTGGATCTACCGATGGCAAGACAAGAGCCGAGCTTTTAAACGAAGCCTGGAGAAAAGCACAAATAACGACAATGAAGCTCGATTCTTCTCGCGATCTATCTGCTATTTCAGCCATGCCTTCTCACAAGTTTGACACGATTAAAATAGTAGAAAACCGCATTGTGCTCTTGCAATCGCTAAAAAAGGAATTGGAATCATTCCAGGGCGATGTGCTGGCTATGCTGCGCAGCACCGAATGAGGAGAGTAGTGGACTTGCTACCAAAAACGAAGCATCATGCAAGTGAGTACAGCCGGATTATGTCGGGCACTATGATGCTGCTTGTTTTGTTGGGCAACTCACTTGGTGCTGCTCTGGCTGGGGCGCAGAGTCCAGGCAACACTCGCATAGATGCGCAGGCGCTAGCGGCGCAATCTGGTATTGGGCTGACTTATCACGCTCGTGAAGCAGCAGGGCTACTGGGGATAGAGGATCAAGTTGAGAAGTTGCTTGAATACAAGAGAGCTGGCAAGTTGGACTCTTATGACAGCGATGCTAGTAGGTTGCAGTTAGCTCTTGTAAAAAAGGTGATGTCGACTGGTCTTGAGTTGCGTACTGTGGCGGCTCATTTTGATCGAGAGATTACTCTTGAGCAACAGGCTCTCGATAAGCTAACGCGCCAGCGTGACTTTGTCGTGGCTGCTACTAACGATATCAACTTTTTGCAGCTTGGTATCCTCAGTATAGTTATCGACGGAGGGTTAGAGCAGACCAAAAATCCTCACAAAATTATCGCTGGTAATCGCTTAAATATTGTCTCTGGATTGACTGTCGGTGGGCTAGCTTTGCTTGCTTTGCTAGAGCAAAGAGGCTGGTATCGCAAATCTCCAGTAGAGCCCAATATGCTCGGTCAAACTCTGGGGCTAAGTCCTCCTGGCGGAGAGCAGTTGTCTCCGGTTTTGTGGACTTATCTTAATTCGCCTTCTAACTCGGCAAATGATATTACTCGGCGCCAAAAGCTCTTGCAATATTGGCAGACTACCAAGGTCTTGCCCATCAATATCAAAAAGCCAGCGGTAGCAGAGCAAGTGTCCGCCACTGGTCCTCGGCACCGCCAGCGGGGTGAGTCAATCAAGCTCATTACGGCTCGCATCAATATGTTGTTTGACCTGCGGGCCATGATCGATAGGCTCAATATTGGTCTGGTCGAATTATTGCAGGCACTGGATTAATACTTAACAACTGATTGGGGACACCGCCTACCCCTACTGGCGTACCCCTATTCAGGGATAGTAAATATAAATTGGAAGTGCTACAAGTGCATAGGTGATTTTGCAGGCACTGATAGTGCATGCATCGTTATAACAAGCTTAGATAGCCATAGTATAGGGGCAGTAAAATGCAGAAAGTGCAAGAAGTTGTCGGCGTGTTTTGCTCTAGTTTGCAATTGACTGCTGTTGCATCTGGGTTGATCTGCTCGGCTTTGGCCCTCACTACAACTCCGGTTTTGTCTGCTGAAGTCAAATCCAGCGCTGTATTGCAGAGGAGCGGCAAAGAGCCTGTCAAACTAGCTGACGGTGGCTATTATGTACCGTCCAGTCTCTCAACGATGCGCTGGGGTATCTTGCCAAATAATGAGTCTAAGTCGATTTTGACTGTACCCTCTGGCAGTGTAATTACTTTTGATACGCTCTCTTCGGAGGGAATGGTAGAGGATCAGGGGCGCGACCCAGTCAAGTTTTTTGGCAAGTTTGGAGTCAAGCCTGCCGACGTACTCGATGATGCCATCGAGATTTGTGCCTCAAATACTGAGCACAATATGGTCACTGATGGTCCGCACATTATCATCGGTCCCATAGCTATCTCAGGAGCTAGGCCAGGTGATGTGCTCAAAGTGGAGACACTATCACTGGTGCCAAGAGTGCCTTATGGCATAGTGGGCAACCGTCACGGCAAAGGCGCTTTGCCAGGCGAATATCCTCAAAACGATGGTCCTAAGCCTGGCGCTGACAAAGAGCATCCAGAGCTTTACGGAAGCGTTTTTACTTTTGTGCCGATTGAGCATAAAGGCGACAAGATGTATGGAGTGATGCACTCAACCTCAGGCAAGGATGTGACTTTTCCTTTGTCTCCATTTATGGGCACCATGGGTGTTGCGCCCAATACATCTAGTAAAGTGAGTTCAATTCCGCCCTCCAGTTATGGTGGCAATCTCGACCTCAAAGATCTGGGTCCGGGGTCGGCGCTGTATCTGCCTATTGAGCTTGAAGGCGGTATGTTTTTTATCGGTGATCCGCATTTTAGCCAGGGTGATGGCGAGGTAGCGCTCACTGCGCTGGAAGCCTCACTAAGAAGCAAGCTAAGGCTAACCCTGCTTAAGGCGGGTGATCCGGCAATTCCAGCAAAAGGTACTCTTGATGCGCCATTTGCCGAGACACCAGAATTGTGGATACCCATTGGCCTTGACCCAGATCTCAGTCAAGCAATGAAGAAAACAGTGCGTGCTTCGATGAAATTTTTGGTGGACAAAATGGGCATGGATAGTGCTGTTGCTATGGCTTATTTAAGCGCTGCTACAGACTTTGAGATTACCCAGGTTGTAGATATCACAAAGGGTTGCCATGCTCACATTCGCAAGAGTGATTTTGCTGCTGTGACAAATGCTGGTGGTAAGGGCAAGGGTCAGTAGTGGACTGGCAGTGGAGTTTTTGAATTAGTGCTTAGCACCACTACCAGCGGTCTCAGCGGCGCGTCTGCGCTTACCGCTAATTAGATAGACTGCTGCGCGCAAGTCAAACAATGGATCGGCAGTGGCTTCCAGTCCTTCGATGCGGGGGATTGGATCAAAGATAATATGTTGCTGCTCGGCGGCGTTGTCTTCCACTGGCGCGGTCAGCTCGATGGTGCCCATCTCGACTATCTTACGGTCTTCGGGCCATCTTACTGTGGCGTCGTCAGTGACGTCTCCAGGCTCTGCAATTTGCAAGAGGATCTTGTACTGCACCGGTGCTTTTTTGAGGCGCTCGGTGATCTCATCCATAAGATAATCTGCTGATTTGGCTTTTACTGCCTCATCGCTCAGATGTTTTATGCCAGCTAATGGCACGATGCGGTATCTACCGTAGGTCTCGACACCTGCGGCATTGATAAATTTAAATGCTAATACGCCAAAGAATGTTTCGGTGGCAAAGCTCTCTGGCGCTGGCTTTGGTGCTGTGACAAACTTTGCTGTGGCAGGATCGGCGATGAATTGCTCTACTGGGGTGGGAGATGGTGTGCCTGGTGCGCTCGCTATCGAAGCATTGAGAAACTCTAAAAACTCCTGGCCATCACGTGTGGGAAAAGCATCGATTGAATGTCCGACGATATCGGTGTGGCTTCTCTCCGCTAGATAAAAGCGGATTGCCATGCCTCGTGGATTGGCGCTAGCGTCATTGTCCGGGATGCTGGGTAGTCCGGTGCTATTGGAGAAGCGTACAAAGACAGGTAGCTGTCTTGAAAAGTGGTCAGCCTTTGTGATTGTCCTGGCCGCTTCAGTCGGTGTAAATGTGCCTTTGAGCAATGTGCCTTTGGCGTGGGCTGGTCTAAAGCCTGAATGCAGCCCAAATATCTTGTCAAATACGGCAATTAATTCGTTGGCAAGTGCGTTGACTTTTGCGTCGTCTGGCAGCGGCATACGTGGACCTCGGATAGAGTGCTCAATTGTGTAAGTCAACAATTGTTTGTTGGCTTACACAAGGTACACGATTTTATCACGCTGGGCTAGGATTAGAGGGCTGGCGCGCTGTGACAATGCTGATGCCATGACTGGTAGTCTCAGTCGTTTGATGGTAGCGCCAGTGGTGTCATGACTTGCGCCAGACACCACTGTGTTACTATTCAATTTTTAGACTATCTAGCCCTTACACTTTTGCCGCTGTGAGCTTGTCGAGGGCGGCTTGATAGCGTGCAGCATGGAAGCCTTCAACTTTTTTCAGGGCACCAAAGCGTTTGGCAGCCTTTTCAAAAATGCCGGCATGTTCCATTGATTCTTTGGCCTGCTCTTGAAACTCTGCAACAGCCTGTGGATTGCCTTCTGCTACTGCTTCGGCTTCAAAGTTTGGATACATGATTGTGCTTTCGTATCTTTCGCCGTCAGCTGCAAGAGCAAGTATTTTTTCAACGGTCATTTCGTTGGATGGCCAAATCAGCTCCAGGTGAGCAAAGGCATGGGCTGTCTCGTGATTAGCTGTTTCTTCAAAAAGTTTGGCTACTTCTTCGTTGCCCAATTTGCGAGCGATTTTGGCAAAGTAGAGATATTTGCGATTAGCCATTGATTCGCCACCAAAGGCAGCCATCAAGTTTGCGGCGGTTTTGCTGCCTTCTGGAGCGGCGGCTGATTCTTTACTGCCATCGGTGCTGGTGAGATCACTCAACAGGGCTTCTGACTCGGTAAGAGCTGGTTTTTGATTTTGAGACATGATCAATCCTCCTAGATGTTATCTAGATTGCTTTGTTGTTATTTTTGCTGTTAACTCTGGCTTCAGGCGCCTTCTATTTCGCCGTAAAAGAGCACCTGAAAGCCGTGTACTTTGTAATCGTCACCCAGTAGTTTGCCAATTGCTTCTACTTTGTCGGCGGGAATGTCGACAATTTTGCCGCTTTTGACATCAACGAAATGGTGATGATGAGTGATGTTTGCGTCATATCGGACTCGACCAGGCTCGGTCAACACCTCTTTGATAACGCCTGCCTCTTTGAGTGTGTTCAGTGTGTTGTACACCGTGGCACGCGAAAGGGCTACCGGTAAAGCGTCTGCTACAGCCAACATTACGTCGTCTGCGGTAGGGTGAGATTGAGTTTGCAGCAAATAATCGGCGATGACAACTCGCTGCGGTGTTGGTTTTACACCGTGCGACAGGAGTAATTGCTCCGCTGTCATTTTTTTGCTGCTAGTCGTTTCGTTGTCCATGTGTTTAGAATAAGTCTAAAGTGAGAACTCGTCAACCGTCCTCGTGTCTTATGGTGAATTGCTTGTGACGCTGAGCAGTTGCCCGTTTGTGAGCTTTTGGTGTGACTTCGGTGGCACAATAGCTGAGAATCTTTCTGCCAATTTAATCTTTGTCATGAGGATTGTCATCTATTTAGGTGGATCACTCATTTTGGGTAAAACCATAGATGTAGCGTCTGTGTGAATCATGATTGACCCATTGAGCTTTGGATTACTTAGGTTTGTGCGGGCAATGTGCTCGGCGCAATCTCTCAAAGTGTTTTGCTTTATGGGTGTACTTGTGCAGCTCTCAGGGCAGACTGTTTTAGCTCAGCAGGGGCACTATGAGTTTGTGCCGGGCAGCAGGCAGGCCCGTTGGGTGCCGGGACCGGCACCGCAAGCTGGTGCCCCGGCTGGTGCTCAGGCTGGACAGAGTACTGGATATGGACAAGCTGCTACTTATGGACAGCCTTCAAATTACGTGCAGGGGCGCGGGCGACGCGGTTTTATCTTTGATGAGGCTACCGGTCAAATGTATACCGGGACTAGTGTTGGTGGCTACCCGCCGCAGTATGTCAGACCGATGCCGAGCACCAATTACCAGGGGCGCGGTACTGCTGCTACTACCGGTTATCCGGGACGTGCTGCTGCCGGTGCTGTCGCCGCGACTTCTTCTCCATCTTCTTCTTCTTCCGTCAGCGCAAATGCACAGCGTGGTGCCTCTACTAAGACTCGCGATTATATGGATAGCGTTGTCGTTGATGGAGTGGCACGCAGCTTTATGGTGCACTTACCGACTGGTTACAACGGCACGAGGTCTTTACCTGTTGTGATGGCCTTTCACGGCCTTGGTATGAATAGCACAATGATGTTTGGTTTGACTGGATTTACAGGACTGGCCGACCGCAAAAATTTTATCGTTGTTTTTCCCAACAGTGCTGCTGGGCGCTTCCAGGATGGATTGGCTCAGGGACCGGACGATGTAGCGTTTGTGCGTGCGATGTTGGACAAATTGCAGCGTGGACTCAGTATCGATAGTAAACGTATCTATGCTTGTGGTATTTCCAATGGTGGCTACTTCACACAGTTACTCGCTCTTGCTATGCCTAACCGTATTGCTGCTTGTGGTGTAGTTGCCTCCACACTTACGGCTGGGGCGCAGGCTGGTGCTACTGGCGGACGCGCTGTGCCAATAGTATTTTTTGAGGGGGTTGATGATCCACTCTTGCCCTGGGGGGATGGTCGCAACAAGGAGCTTGGCAAGCTTGGTGAGGCTCTTGGTATAAGCGCTCTGGGCACGATTGATAGTCCCCTTACAAAAATGGGTGGGCTTTCCACAGTGCCTGAGACTATTGAGTTTTGGACTAACAATAATCACGCTCCATCTAGCGCACAGGTCACGGCTCTGCCAGATCGCGCGCCAGGCGATGGTACCCGTGTGGAGATGCACAGTTATGGTAGTGGTGCCAATCAAGTTTTGCTTTACCGCATAATAGGTGGCGGTCATACCTGGCCTGGCTCAATTAATGTCAAGGCCATCAGTGGTATCAGTGGTAATATCAGTCAGGATATTGACGCCACAGAGCTATTGTGGGAATTTTTTAGTCGTCACAGCAGTTGAATGAGAATTTTTGTTTTTTACTACAATATGATGGTTTATGGCGGTGGCTTAGCAGGTAGAAAGATGTTAACTACCTCTATATGGGAAAGGAGATTTTTGTGAGCTCACACGATGATGATCAAGCCGAATTTGAAAAGAGCTGGGTGATGAGCTATGTGCCAAAGGGCACAGTGCAGGATAGTATCAGTCAAATTAAAGACTATGCTTATCAGGCTTTTGACCTTATGGATAAGGATGGCAATGGGTTTATTGAGCGCTCCGAAATGGAGACTTATATAAAGGACCCCAGTCGCACTGATCGTGAGAGGTCATTTATTACATTCTTGTTGACCAACCAGGAAGCTATTGCAGAACAAGTGCACGAAGGTGCAGCTGGACCCAAAGATGGTATTTCTCGCTTAGACCTTGATGCCTACTTTAAGCTTATTTTGACTATGCTCAAATAGCTAGAATTAAAGCCAGAGCCCCTGGCGATAGCAAGAGGCTCTGGCGTGTCCTGAAGCCGATGATCGACACAATCATCAGTCAGCCTGAGGCTCTGAGCCATCATGTTTGGCGTTGATTTTGCCAAAACAACGGGCGCGCCAGCTGTATGCTGTTTTCGCCTTTTGCGGGTTGGTTTTGATAATAGTGTCAAAGTCGTCGATTGCCTTTTGATATTCTCCAGTGGCAAAGTAACATTCGGCTCGACCTTGCAGGGCTTGCGCGTCTTTGCTGTCTTTTGTTAGAGCCAGGGTAAAGTCTTCGATTGCCTGTTTGTTTTGATTTGCTTGCATTGACAAAAAGGCGCGATTTTTTATTGGTTGGATGGCGTTAGGGTTGGCCTTCATAGCTGCTGTCAGCTCATTGTATGTTTTGGTGTAGCCACCTTCTGGCGCTTTGAGTATGGTTGCCAGATTGGTGGCAGCAGTTATGCCCAGAGAGTGTGCTTTTTTAAAGTCTGCTTCAGCCAGGGCGCTCTTGCCCTGTCCCTGGTATGCCAGTCCTCTCATCTGATAAGCCAATCCATTGCGCGGGCTCAGAGCTATGACTTTGCTGCAATCGGCAATGCTTTTGTCGTACTGCTTAAGACCCAGTTCTGCTCTGGCTTTTTCGCCCATGGCTAGTTTTGTGTACTCTTTGAGCAGAGCGCTGACTGAATTGACTGGGTGACCTTTTTGGCACAATGTGAGCAGTCGTGTGTAGTCTTCCAGAGCTTCTTTGTATTTGCCTTGATTGCTCTTTAGCGCCCCTCTGTCTGCCAGTGCAAAGGCCAGTGTGCTTGTTTTTTCGGTGTTGTTTGTCGCTAAGCTAATTGCTTGATCGAGGTATTTGAGAGTAAGGGCAGTATTGCCTTTGTCTTTGTACAAGACGGCTAGATTGTAGGCATAGCCGGCCATAGGATATTTTTTGTTGGCTGCTTCAATAGCACCAATGGCAGTGTCAGGTCGCCCGTCCTTTACTTGCTTTTGAGCTGCTTCTAGCACCATTGCTTCATCGGCGCGATCTCGCAACTTGCTGCTGAGGCGATCGAACATCTGCAAGTCTCTACCGGCTTCTTGCAATCGTCCCAGCTTTTTGTATGTAAGAGCGCGGTTGTACCAGGGCTTTGGTGATGACGGGTTGAGTTTGACTACCATAGAGTAGTCACGCAACGCACCGTTGAGGTCACCCTTGAGACCCAGGCAGTAAGCTCTTCGGTCGTAAGCGTCTGAGAGTTTGGGATTGAGTTTGATAGCACTGGTGCAGTCACTGATTGCTTTGTCAAATTGATTGAGGTCAATATCAACAGCGGCGCGCTCAGCATAATAGCCAGCGTTATTCTTTGCTTTTTTTTCTACTGTTTTGAGTGCTCTCTGGGCTGTCTCGATGTCATTGTGCTGGCGGAAGTTGGCGGAGCGCACAATCGCTTGCTCTACTGTCAACTCTGCCAGGGCTGGCTGCGCGGGCAATAGCATCAGGCTCAATGCCAATATGGCAGCTGTAGTTGTCAAATTTTTAGACACGCGGTACATCCTTACCTCTGTGTGGTCTGTTTGTTTTGCAATTTTTTGAGCATACGGCTTAAATCATTTTGCCCATAACTCTCTTTACCACTGCGCTGCCGCAAAAAGGCAGTATTGAGGGCGTTGGCAAGACCGCAGTCATGCAGATCGTCTGAGCTTACTGTATCGACTACATCAAATTTTGCTCCCTTGACTCGCAATCCATCATCGTAATAGTTTAGTACGTTGGCGCCATTGGTGTTTTCACCTATTCCCAAAAATGTAATTTGCAGGTCTTCCTGGCTCTTTACGTTTTGGCTGGCAGCAATTATGGCATCTGCGCAGGCTTCATAGTCTTGAGGTTCGCCGTCAGTTAATACTGCAATTAATAGGCGACTGCCTGGATCTTCTCTCCGGTGTTCGTCCAGGGCAGTTAGTAGGGGGGCCATCAATATTGTGCCGCCTTGAGGTTTGTAGCGGTTAAAGAGGTGGGTTAAATTGGTTGGTGTAACACTTCTGGTTAATTCCAGCCCCTGGTTAAAAGTAATGACCTTGAGCGTTTTGCCAGCATATTGACGCGACTCCGCCGCAAAATCTCTAATCAAGCTTTCTGCATATTGCCACTTGCTGTCATATCCTGGCATCGGGTCTTCCATAGAGCCGGAGCGATCGATGAGCAGGATTATGTCGTATTTAGATAGTTGCTTCCAGTCCTGGAGCTGGCTTTGTAGAGTGCGCTTAGTGCTGCCCGGTCCAGATACTTGCCGATTTGGAGGGCTGGTCGGTTGAGTGTCAGGGGCAGTTTTGAGTGCTACTCCATAGAGTTTGCCTGCGCGTCTGATGGCGATTTGCAATACATCTCCATTGATTTGCATCCGCTCAATCGTGTCATCTTTTATTACCCCGCCATAAAACGCCGGTGAGCCCATGCGTACATCGGTAATGCGCGTCGGCAATGTCAGGCTCTCAATTTTTAGTCCGGCACCGTGGATAGTGCTGGCTAGTTTGTCGACATGACCGTATAGTTTGGTTTTGCTTGTGGAGTTACTTGTTGCAGCTGTCTTACTTGTCGCGACGGATTTGAGAGGTGCGGCATTAGCTGATAGATTAGACGTCGACAGGATAAGAGTGGACAGAGCAATAGTCAGAGTTGTAAGAGGCAAAATGTTATTGGCACAAGCAAACGCCATACAACTGTTAATTGTGGCGCCAAACTGGCAGTGGATTTGCCCGGCTTTTTGCATCGACTATTTGACCCTGGTATTTTTATTTTTGCCGGTATTGCCTGTCGTTTTGACTTTTGCCGACACGCTAGTTTTTGCTGACGATTTGCTGTGACCTGTCGATATCTTTTGCGGTGTCGCTGTCAAAGGTGGTTCTACTGGGATGCTGTCCACGACCTGGTCTGTGCCATAGTTTATATAATCTCGGACGGGCGTATTGCGTCGCATACTGCTTGCCGGTCCGCCTCCACCTGCTCTGACGTTGCCTGGCGTGGATGCTTGAGAGCGTTGATCGATATAGTCTATTTTATCCAGATAGCTCCGGTTGATTTTGGCGATTTCTAGCTCTGCTGCAGCTTTGAGGCTGTCCATCTGGCTTTGATAGCGTTTGCGGGTGTCGATATATTGATTGATAGCTGGATTGTCACTCAAGTTAGTGAGATAGCCAGGGGGCGTGTCTTTGTACTGAGCGCGCAGAGACTCTGGTAAGTACTTAAGAGACTCTCTGTCGCTGACAAGTTTTAGAGCATCGACATCAGACTGTAATTTGTGTCTACGTTCTTCTATTTTTTGAGAGCCCTCTTTGAGCAGTTCTATCTTGAGTTGGTCTACCGATTGCTCCTGTTTGCCCGCCTGCTGGATGTTTTGTCCTGCCACTGACTGAGCCGGTGCTTTCTTGTTTTCCATTTCTTTTAGTGCGGTCTCTGCATATATACCTACTTTGGTGCCTTTGCCAAATTCTGCACAAAAAGCGTAATGAGTGAAGGCCTGCTTGTAATCACCCTGACGGCTGTAGATATTAGCGAGATAGTAATGAGCTACGAGATTTTTGGGTTCTTTTTTGATTATGTTCTTTGCTTCATATATAGCGTATTGATAATCTCCTGCTTTGTAGGCTGACTCAAGTGAGGCGGCCTGGACTGCCAGAGCGGGCAGTAGCGTGGCGCAAATTAACATTGTGCTCGCGAATATATACTGGTATGGCTTATGCATTGATGGTTTGCCAGCAAAAATCATTATTAGCAGTTATCCAGTCAACTAAGCTTACAATTCAGCCCGCTTTGTCTGCGGATGATAAAATAGGACCTCAAATCTCACCTGTGCTTGATTATGCATCCCCTCATCAATATTTATCATGCCCACAAAGGGCAGGCTTTTAAGCTTTTGTCAGGAGTCAGATGCCGGTAACCCTTAAAATCGAGTGTGGCAGCCTGCCTCCACCCGAGAAGTTGATTAAAGACCTGTGCGAGCGCATGGAGTGGCCTTTTGTCGACTGTGCGCAATTTTATACTGCAACAAATGAGCCAGCAACTCAGGCTCGACAGTGGCAACCAGACTTTGTTTACCAGATTTATATACCACTTGAATCCACACGCGGCATTGAGTTGTGGATTGATAACGAGCATTGTTTTGTCAAGATTTTGCCGCTTTGTTGCATGTCCGATGCCGCTCTTGCAATCGAATTGTCGCGCGAGCTTTTGCAGTATGGCGGCGGCGGCATTGAATCCGATGATGGGCACAGTATCAAGTCTGTGCTTGAGCTTAATGGTGTCTACAATCAAAAATGGGCATCTGATTTTATCCTGGAGAGCCTTAATGGTCTGTTTGGGCAGTTAACGGCCCAGCCAATGGAAGTCCTTACCCTGGCTGGTCCAAAGCGCAATTTTTATTTTGGTTATGATACGGCTCAATATTTGCTCAAGCAGGACGATGGTAGTGACGATTTTGCCTGGAGTATGGCCGAAAAGCTCTGGTCAATGATGCGTCGCACTCAGTTCTTCTTCGATTTTCCAGACCGTTCTGGCTTTAAAGAAGGTACAGTCTACGCTTTGCAAACGCCCGGTATGGAAGGAAAAATGGCGGCATACTTTCCTGCTAATCAGGGCATACTTGTGCCACGTGCTGATTGCCTGGCTCTGGATGGAGCTAAGCGTGGTGAGCTTATTGTGATACCACTGGATGTCTTTCAAAAGGTGTGTGGTGACTTTATGGAAGCCAGTGAGTTAGAGATTCTCGACGAATTGCAGTTTGCATTGATGCCGATGAAAGATGCTCGTTATACAAAACTTGTCCAGGACTTAAGCAACTACGGTGTATAGACCAAAGAGTCGGACAGGAGTCCGACTCTTTGCGTAGCATCAACCAGGATTAAAGGTGTGGTGGTGGTGGCGATAATCCTCAGTCAGGCTATTTGTTGGCAGCTTATGCCGTGCAGGGCGCATTTGTTAGATGATTGCTTTTTTTTGAGGGTGTTTTTCTCTCCTGCAAATTTCTTTGCTATTGGTTAGTTTATAACTGTCTTTGATGTGGCTCCCCCATATAGGCAAGCTCTTCATCCACGACGATAGCGGGGACAGCTGAGATGCCATACCTGGTAGCTTGAGTGAGATAATCGAGATCGCGGATATCGTATTCTCTAATCTCAAACGAGAGGCAATCTGGTAGTAGCTCTGCCACTGTATCCAGTATCGTTAGTGCGTTGATTGTGCCTCCTGTAAATACTTTGACTTGATGTTTTTGGCTCTGATTAGCGCGTATTGTTATTGGTGTCACCTTCTTTTTTTTGAGTGTTTGCCAGGCCCTTTCGGCTACATATGGATTACTGTCCTCCGTAAGATGATGCAGTTGGGTGTGGTGTAAATCCGGATTGTCAGCTAGTTCATAGCGGACATCAGGTGAATCATCAAAAATTAAAATGGCTAGTACCGATAGTGGTATCGCTTTTCGGGCAGTAAGTCCCAGGCGGACTTCGGGATCTGGATCGTGGGCTAGTGCTATGAGTAGCTCTAGAGGGGTGTCTTCACGCTCGGCGATACGAGCTTTGACACGGGCGGACTGATGTTTGGCTAACTTGTGGATCTCTTTATGCTCTAATTGGTCGCTCGAGGCTTTGAGGTAATCTTGATGGTGGCTAGAATGCATGTGTGTACCTCCCTGCTTTTACCGTCACAAGAGGCGGTAAAAAAGGTTGCATCAGTTTTTAGTTTTTATCTTTTGAGGAGTAGAATTTTGCTCCCGCTCCAGTTCTCTTATTATGAAAATGCATTGTGTCTAACATGTGATCATCGCTATTGTCGTGTGAAGTGATGTAATGCCTCTGCAATTACGTGTTTGCTCAGAAGCTGGGCTATATTGCCGCTCTACTGTCCCGCTCTCTTTTTGACTAAGTGTGCTAAATCCAATTTGGCTCAGCTATTTCACGAAAATTTTACGTGGGCAGTGGCATGATAAACTTCCCCCCAGGTAGATACGCGTAATACAATTTTGGCTTGATTACGCTTGCCTCCATAGCCAAGGAGCATTCCATGCCGCTAGCTGCTCTCGGTCCTTTTACAGTTGATGCCGTCATTTACGGAGCTGGTGCAGCGGGTGCGCTCTGGCTTTTGTATCCGCGACTGAGTTACTTTATAGAGTACAGACTTTTGAGCGGCATGATCAAAACTGTGACCGGTCACAATAGTTTTAGTCCACGTACAGTCAAGGTCAAGACTCCACTGTCGATTGCTCATGATTGTGTGCGCCGCGCTCTGGCAAGCCGTCAGGCTGACCATCGCTGGATGATCAAGCATGTACATTTTGCTGAGCCCATAGAGTGTGCTGTGCGTCTTGAGGGCACCACTGTGGTGCAGGAGACACCAGCTATGGAGATGCAGCGTCATAAGCTTGGCAAAGGTCGTAATAGCTGTCTGCGCATACAAGTTGATATCACTCAAGCTAAGGGCGAGACATCGATTGACTGGAAGTTTATGCCAGAGGACCAGGCTCAATTTAGCCGCAATCTGCAAGTGCTGGATAAAGAGACCAGTTTGCTTTTGGCGCGCACCAATTTTAATATCATCAAAGAACTGGGATTGGCTCGCTAACGGCAGCCCTTAATAGGCTTTATACCAGCCTTTGCGCAGCGCTTTGACGATTACCTTTGTGCGGTAAAAAATATAGTAGGCCTCGTCTTCGTGATAGCCTTCGCGCGTTAGTTTGACTAGCGAGCGCTTGAGCTTGCGGATTTCTTCGTTGAGGACTTGTTGGAGCACGTGCTTGACGCGTGTTATTACTGGTAAAAATGGTTTTTCAACCCCTTCCTCTATAAGGGATAGGGCGAGCTCAACCTTATCCTTCTTATTAAAGGATTGTCTTTGCCCGTCTGACAGGTGACTTACCACCTGGCTCAGTATTTTGACCAGATCCTTGCGGCTTTCCTGGAGTTCGTCTATGACTACTTCGGGAATTTGACCATTCTGGAAGAGCGCTTGCAGCCCTTTTTGATCGTTGAGGCAGCCCAGTATGGCGGCATCCTTTTCGCCATCCTCCAGGGAGCGTCTGGCTGTTTGCATTTTGACCAGTCTTGCCCCCAGTCTCTGGACTCGAGCATGATTACTGGCTGTTTCTACACTAGTCTTATAGAGACGCTCTGCTCTTATTCTCTGCACTGGTGTGAGTGGTTTGTCGTCTCTCATGCGCAGCACACTGAGCAAAAAGAGCGGGTCTGGCTCATAACCCACTACTTGCGCGTACTTATTCATCAGATCATGGAGGCTGCGGCTGTGTCTGCCGTAGACCACGCCTAGATCATCGCAAATGAGGCGCAAAATTTGCACATCTTGCTCCATATGCAAAAGTTCGTGTAAAAGGCTGGACATCAGACCTTCGGATAGTGGGGCTGATGTGATAAAGAGATCTTTGCCGACCAGTATCTTGCCTGCGCCCATGCAATAGGACGCCAGCCAGTGACTATCATCGGAGGTCTGTACCAGAGCGCTGGG
The DNA here is from genome assembly GCA_016718315.1 of Candidatus Obscuribacter sp. Lineage (GTDB taxonomy): Bacteria > Cyanobacteriota > Vampirovibrionia > Obscuribacterales > Obscuribacteraceae > Obscuribacter. The sequence goes on from JADKDV010000005.1 coordinate 687,209, forward strand.
GATATCCATGCCAGCACAGATTTGATTGACTAGGTTTTGCAAGGAGCCAATACGACTCTCTGCTAGCTTGTGCACCTGCTTTTGCAGTTTGTCCAGGTTTTGCTTGAGCCTTTGTACTTCTTTTGTGTCCAGTTTGATACTGGCTTTTTTGAGATCAGCTTTTACTGTTTCGAGTGCTGTTTTATAGTCTATCGTGGGGTCGGGAGCATCACCAGGATAATGCTCTGCCACTGGTTTTTGCCAGCTAAAGTTAGAGGCCATGGCGCTCAGTTTAAAATTTAGTCTCAAGTTAAGCATGGCAAAAGGCTCAAGCCATTGTGGCTTTTGTCCGGCAGCACTGCTCCAGTATTCTAAAAGCCTCTGTGTGGCAGCGAGAGCCACTTTGTCGGATTCTTCTTCGACAGCATAAAGCAAGAGCCTTTCTCTCTGGTCTGGTGGGAAATGGTCAGCCATTGTCACAGCTTTGAGTTTGACCAGCTCTGCTACTGCTACTGGGCTGTGCTCGTATCTGAGACCGAGAGGCTCAAGGTCGCCCAGGAGGTTGCCTAACAAAGTCAATTGTTTGACCTGATCGCCTTGCAGTGCCTGCCAGAACGACATGAAATGAGGAAGCGCGAGACTTGTGCCCAATTCTTCGTCGAGCATGCTCGAAAATAGCAAAAACTCGTCTGCTCTTGCCAGACCATTGCGCGCCATATATTGCCAGTGTTCTTGCTGCATGCGCTTGAGAAAAATTTCTTGTGCATGTTTGGCATCGACCAGACTGCGGTAGGCAAAAAGTGCACGACAGGCGGCCAGCGAATAGCTGTGCGCCAGGCGCATCAAACAATTGACGCGAATACCCAGTGAGTTTTGGTCGGCACAATCAGCTAAGCCATTTACGGCGATAGCGGCCAGTTCTTCGTCATCAGTGTTGAGTGCGATAGTGGTAACTTGCTCAAAATCGAGTTTGCGCAAAAGCACGCGCAATTCGATGCGCCTTGCCTTTTGTAGCTGGTCGCGTTTGTGGTCATCGACTCTCGGACCGTCCGCATTGCCTGGAGCCTGTCCAAAGGGGATTTTGCGCAAAGACTGCCCGGCAAAGTCCAGAGAGCCTGTCAGGCTCGTGGTTATATTCTGGACCAAATTGTGAAATCGGAAATTAGGGTCGGGTTTCATGCTCATTCACTCCACCAGTAATTTATCCGTCTTGCGACAAAATTGGAAAGGGGAGACTACGCAAACAGGATTAAACCGAGCATGTTTAATTTGATATTTGGCATTAACAATTTGATAACGCTCAATAGCATATAAATAACTCACTTACCAATGCTCATGTAAGCACCGCCAAATTTTTCTCTTTTCGATCTTCGATTCATCTGAGGTCTATTTTCTAATGCCTAATTTTCTTTATCGCAGCGCTCTTTTGGTATCACTGGTAGTACTGGCAATGGCTTTTTGTGCAGCCCCATCTGAGGCGCAAGCCTCACGAGGCTATGGTCAAGCTCGGCAGATTGCAAGACGCTTGCCCCCAGTCAGTATGGACAGTTTTGTGCAACAAGCTGGCGGTGCGGCCGAGTCGATTTATGGCGATGAGGGCGTCGGTGGTAGAGAAAAGAATGGTGGCTCACTGCCTCCCTTTGACGGCTTTGGCGCTGGACATCGCATCGATGCCGGTATTTTTGGCACAAGAGATGCTGGTTTGACCACTGGTCATGGCAGCTCAATGCCATCTGCCTGGGGCGCTGATGAGTATCTGGGCGGTGAATGGGCGCAAACTGGTTCTGGTCATTTTGAAGAATATACCAGTCCTCAATACAATGCTTACGAAACTCAGCAAAGGCTCGGATCTGGCTCAGCGTCAGCCTATGATATCGCTCAATATACCGGATTTCCTTAATCAGTCCAGGAAAAAATCTGGTATCAAACGGCTATCGGGATTAACAGCATAAGGAGTAAAATCGCTGACTCCAGCTCTTTTGAGCACAGCGGAGTCGATATAAAAATTACCACTATCATGCACGCCGCCTGTCAAAATTTGATAGGCGGCGTCTGCCATTATCTCCGGTTTGCGGCAGGCCGCTAGAGCCTTTTCGCCGCCCAACAGATTGCCAACGGCACTGGTAGCGATGGCGGTCTCTGGCCACAAGCTGTTGACCGCAATTTTGCCTTTAAATTCTTCAGCCATGCCCAGGGTGCAAAGACTCATGCCGTACTTAGCCATTGTGTAGGCCAGGTGCGGTCCAAACCAGCGCGGATTTAAATTGAGTGGAGGAGAGATGTTGAGTATGTGGGGATTGTCGCTTTTGAGCAAATGCTCGATAGCGTATTTGGAGCAGACAAAAGTGCCTCTACCATTGACTGACTGCATCAAGTCAAAGCGTTTCATATCGGTTGCCTCAGTGCCGGTGAGGCTTATCGCGCTAGCATTATTGACGAGGATGTCGATTGCGCCAAAGTGCTCAATCGTCTTATCGACTGCTGCTTTAACCTGAGCTTCTTCCCGGATGTCGCACACCACTGCCAGTGCCTTGCCTCCAGCTTGTGTGATGGCATCGGCTGCTGTGTGAATTGTGCCTGGTAGTTTTGGGTGGGGCTGGTCTGTTTTGGCGGCCACAACTATACAGGCGCCATCTTGGGCTGCTCTCAAGGCAATGGCCAGCCCGATACCTCTAGAGCCGCCGGTTATAAAACAGACTTTGTTTTTTAGACTTTTGTCTTTGTCTGTCATTTTGCTGGGGCACTTACCATTGCTTCGTCGGCTGACATTTTGTTAGCCAGGGCATGTTTAAGCAATGCCACAGCTCGATCGCTAGTAATCACGTCCATACGTACCAGGTAAAGCAGTCTGGCGGCGCAAAGAGCGCAGCTATCGTCAATGATTTTGCTGCCGGCCATGGCACCGAGATATTCGATAAATGCCGGTTTGTCGCTCAGACCCACACGCAGCGGCACCAGGTCCATATCGCTACAGGCACCAGATCTAGATAGAATCACATCAAGGTCATCAAAGTCGTCAGAGCTCAAAACCATTGCAGCGATTTCGCCAAGAGCGATGGCTGGGTTTTCGCCGTTTAAGGCGATACGTCTCAAGCTGGCTGCGGCATGTTCGCTAGCGAGCCAGCCGTTAGTGACCATTGATTGCACTTTGAGGGCATGGTCCAAAATGTGCTGTTGCAGCTGGCCCATAGTCACTAGTTCCTGGCCAATTTGAGTGCTGCGCATCAGGCCAAGCTCAATTGCCGTTATCACGGTCGACTGACTGATAATACCTGCCTGTACCAGTATCTCGCCAAGCTTAAGCTCTGCCTGGTCTGGTGGTTTTGGCAAATTGAGTTGTTGCAGCGCTACTTCGAAGGTGACACCTCGACGATTGCAAAGGGTCAAAAGCTCAATAAGGGTCTGCTTTTCAAAAAAGCCGCTTCTTTCGTAAACCTGGGCTGACAAAGCAGCCAGGACAAGTTCCATCTTGACCACTCCGGCGTGGTTTATCACCCTGCCCAGTGGTAAACCTGTTTCGTTGACTGTTGCCAGGTAGCTATTTAGCTCATTTTGGGACAAAATCCCTGCTGCCAAAAGTAGCTCGGACAGTGGGGTATTGGATGTGCGTGGTCGTGGAGGCGGCACCGCTATACCCGTCTGGCTCATTGTCGAGAGCACGCCAGCCAGATCGCCGCCGTTGGCGTGGACCTGTGAGAGGGCATGGGCCATCATGTGCTTGTCCCAGTTGGCTTCTTTGATTAATTTGTGGGCTTCGATGGCAGCTGTCATCGTGTTTTTTTTGACAAAGCCCGACATGGCAAGCATCTTGCCAATATCCATGCCGGTCTCTTTAGCCATGTTTTCGGCTTCAGCGAGCTGGGTCTGGTCGATTATGCCAGCCATGACTAGTAGGATGCCTATCTCCGCAGCACTGTCATTGGTCGGTCTGGCATGAGTGCCAGACTTTTCCTGGGAGGATTTTTGAGATGATCTTGGCTGATCATGCATTGAGTAAGAGCAACCTCAGTGGCTGTGATTTTTGGGCTGCAAACGAGATGCCATAATGTTCCACGGATCACCTATTCTCTCAGATAATCGACCCTAGAGTTGTTCACGCTCCTTAACTTTGGTAACTCTGGAGAATTTTTAGTATGGTAATCTGAGCTAATTACAATCTGCCCCGGGGCTTGGCTAGTGGAGATGAGCGGGATGGCGGCAAAAAAGGCAGTGATTATCGGCGCTGGTCCAGCAGGTCTGACCGCAGGATTTGAGTTAGCCACCCGCACCGACGTACAGCCTGTTTTGCTCGAAAAGTCCGACGTGATCGGTGGACTTGCTCGCACGGTGGATTACAAGGGGAACCGGATTGATATCGGACCTCACAGATTTTTTAGTAAATCAGACCGAGTAATGGACTGGTGGTTTGCCATGATGCCTTTGCAGGCAGTGGACGGCAAACCAGTTGAAATAAGCTATCAGAATAAGTCTCGGACAGTTACTCCCACCGAGGCTGCTATCAGTACCAGTGGTAATTTGTATCCCGATAACGAGCTGATGACGCTCTCCAGGCAGACTCGCATTTACTATTTGCGTAAGTTTTTTGACTATCCCATCAGCCTTAAGCTGGCTACTTTTACCAATCTTGGACTGGTGCGCACATTTAAAATTGGTGTGAGCTATCTAAAAGCCGCAGCTTTTCCTATCAAACCCGAAAAGAACCTGGAGCAATTCATCACCAATCGCTTTGGACGTGAGCTCTATCTGACGTTTTTTAAGGATTATACCGAAAAAGTCTGGGGCATTAGTTGCTCTAAAATCAGCGCTGCCTGGGGAGCACAGAGGATTAAGGGGCTTTCTATACTCAAGGCCGTACTGCACGCTGCCAAGCAAATTATGGGACCAGTCACAGATATCAGGCAAAAGCAGACAGAGACTTCTCTTGTTGAGCAATTCCTCTATCCCAAACATGGCACGGGATCAATGTGGGCCGAAGCGGCACGCAAGCTCACCGAGGGTGGTGGCAAAATTGTCCTTGATACCGAAGTAGAAAAAATACGGACCTCCGGTAATCAAATTACTGCTGTCGATGTGGTTAATACCAGGAATGGTGCAAAGGAAACGATTGATGCCGATTACTTTTTTAGTAGTATGCCCATTAAAGAGCTAGTAGCTAAGCTCGATGCCCCTGTGCCTGCTAGTATCAAAGAAATTAGCGATGGTCTGATTTATCGCGATTTTATCGCAGTCGGAATGCTGGTCAAAAAGCTCAAAGTGCAAGAACCCGGTAAAAAAAGTAATTGGCGATAACTGGATCTATGTCCAAGAGAATGACGTCTTAATTGGTCGTCTGCAAATCTATAATAACTGGGGTCCATGCATGGTTGCTGACCCGGATACTATCTGGCTGGGTCTGGAATATTTTTGCAATGATACCGATGAAATCTGGGGCTGGCCTGACGAAAAGCTTAAGCAATTGGGTGCAGAAGAATTGGACAAAATTGGCATCATTGATAAAGCCGATATGCTCGACGCTACTGTAATTCGGATGCCTAAAACCTATCCTGGCTACTTTGGTACATATGACCGTTTTGACGAGTTGCAAAAGTACATCAGCACATTCGAGAATCTTTTCTTGGTCGGCCGCAACGGCATGCACAAGTACAACAACCAGGATCACTCAATGCTAACGGCGATGGTTTCAGTTGATAATATCGTCAATGGTATCAAGACCAAAGAGAATATTTGGGACGTCAATACAGAGCAGGAATATCACGAAGAGAAACAAACCTAGGTGGTTCTATCTGCCTTTGGCTTTTTGTTCGCGATCTATTTGTTGTAGTGCTTTTTTGATTGATTGATAAAGCAGCTTGTCCTGTTTGATTACCGGGCTTGTGCGTAACTCTTGCAAAAGTGGCGTAGCTGCTTGTGCTAATTCGCCTTCGGCGTCAAGCATGAGCACCGCGATAGCTAGCTTTGTGCGAGCATCGCAGTTGCCTGCCAGTAAAGTCTTGTACTTGATTGATTCAAGCTCACCAGCCGCCAGTCCAGATCTCAGGCTCACCATCTCGACCAGTTTGTCAGCAGCATTACTAAAAAAGTAAAAACGCGGTCTGCTATAACCACTGTCAATAATGGGCTCTTTGATTATTAGCCCCTTTTGCTCCAGATCCACTGCTGGTGTTATTGATGTGCCTGCAAGCGTCTGAGTCACTTTGGCGCTATAGTGATCAAAGGCCAGTACTGTCGCTGTCTGTCTATCGGCCGACGGCGATGTAATTAATACCATTACTTGTTTGTCCCCAGCGCGCCAGGATTTGTCCGAGAGCAGTTGTGGGTTGTAGGCACCAGGGACGGTGCTGACAAAATAGGGTATTGGTTTGGTGCCGATTCGCCTCAACAGGCTCAATTTAAGCTCGACCAGCTGCCCGATGCCAGCTTCTTGCTTGCTTAGCGCTGTGGCAATGATTTTGCCTTCAGAGCTTTTAAACTCCATTTGATCAGATGTTGTTATTGATGCTTGCTGGACAAATTCTTCCAGTGACCTGGTCTCACTAAATGGATTGCCAGGACTGTCTACCTGCAAGTGAATGAGCTGAATCTGTCCTGTGCTAAGGGGCTTAAGTAGCCAGTAATCGAGCTGCAGTTTGAGCAGCCTGCGGGAGCCAGTGGCAGTGGGCTCGCAGACCGATAGTCCTTTTGTAAGGGTCCAGAGCGCTATAGCGTCTTTGCCGGCTAGCTTGCGGTATTGCCCGCCAGCGGCTTTGACCTTGCCTTGCTCTGGCACTTCCATCTCTTTTGTAAGTAACTCTGCTGGCTGAGGATAGCCTGTTGGCAAAATACTTTGCAGCCCGTGGATTTCAATATCGGTAAGAGTCCGTAGTGGTCCCTGGCAGATCTCTTTTATCAGTCGCTCGCTTACACCATCAATGGGCGCTCTTTTGTCCTCCAGGGTGAGGCGAGCGCGCGGCTCAAGCCCTATGGTGGAGTATTTTTGACCAAATCCAGATTGCTCGTCAGCGGTCGCCGCGGTCTCGCCGGCTACAGGTTGCCAGTTGTAGGCAGAGGCGGGCAATGGCATAAGCCCAGCAAACAGGCTAATAGCTAGAGCACACTGAGGTAGAGCGCTCTTGGTTAGAGTCTTGGTCCATTTTGCAGTTACCAGGTTACTTGCAATAAAAGCTGCCGGGTAAAAGCTGGGGCTGCGTTTCATGGTTTTTCCCATTGTGAGGGCGGTCATTTATTTAAGGTATTATGGTTCTGGATGGTAGCAGATTGTCTTTTAGCCAAAGTAGCTGGTCTATAAATTGAATCCCCCTTCTTTATCCGTTTATTTCAGGCAGATTCTCGTGGGCTGGGGCTTTTTAGCGCTGCTTTTGATTGGCTACACTGATTTTACAAACCTCTCAACGGTTGTAAATGCCGACTATCTGATGACTTTTCATACGGCTGGTTGGATTGCCGATCACAATCAGTTTGATATCCTCTACCCCCAAGACGGTGCCAGTACATTTGCTGGTGAGCCTTTTGATCTTAAAGCCCATGAGCTTTTGCCGCTTTTAAAAGAGTATGCCGTCGCGGAATACATGTATATGCCCGCCTCGGCATATTTGTTTGCGCCGTTTTCGCGTTTGTCGCCATGCTTTTCGCTTTTTGCCTTTCAAGTTGTTTCTTTTATCTTGATGGCGCTATCTGCTTGTTTTACCCTTGGTTTTAAACCAATCAGTCGCTGGTTTAGTGCTACTTTGGCGCTGCTTGCCTTTATTCCTACATTTTTTACTTTGTGGATTGGTCAAGTCGGTCTGGCTTTTGGTCTTTTTCCGCTGACAGCTGGCTATATGCTCAGTCAGAGGGGGATGAATTTTGCCGCTGGATTTTGCTTTGCGATGCTGGCGCTCAAGCCGCAGATGCTTGTACCGGCAGTCTTTGTGCTGGCTCTTTCGCTATTTCAAAAGCGGTTTAGTGCGCTCCTGGGCTTTGTCTTGGGTGGTGCTACGCTCATTGCTGTCAATTATTTTGTCATGGGACAAAAGCTCTTGCTCAGCTGGTTTGAATGTCTCAAACTCAGTGACAAGATTTATTCTGATCCCACTAATGGTGTACCTGTAAGGTTGGCTACATCCTTGCCTCGGGCAATTTTGCTGGCTTTGCCGGCTGATAGCCGAGCGATGTGCAAGCCGCTTGTCTACGGCGTCTCACTTTTGCTTTTGCTGGCTGGTATCGCACTGGTCTATAGCGCTGCTAGATCAAATCTCAAGGATGAGGATAAGACTCGACTCTCTTTGATAACTGGCTGCCTGGCTTTGCCTTGTGTGGTGCCGCATTTGTTTTTGTATGACCTCTGCGTGCTGGCTCCGGTCGGTTGGCTGGCTTTTGCCGGTGGGTTTAAAAGCATACGAGGTCTAGTCAGTCTGCTCTGGATATCAGTGACTATTTACTGTCTGACTCTGGTGAGCTTCCCTGACATGGTATCGCCTGTGATACTGGTGGCAATTTTTGTGTTTATCTATCTGACAGCGTTGTTTAATCTGTATATACACAAAGTCAAAGCGTCTGCTTAATACTGACTTAGATAAGGGGCAACTAGAGGGTATCAGTGGCAACCAGCAAGCGCACCAGTCGTAGATTTGATCACCTGCTTGTCTGGCCGCTTTGTCTCGTCACGCTGGTGGGGCTTGTCTATCTATATTTTCAGAATATTTCTATTGGTACCGTCGCTCCATTTAGTTTGGGGGAAGAAGGTGCGGCACTTTTTGCTGCTGATTATTTAAGCTCCGGCAAGAATCCGTATGACCTGGCTTTTTTAAATGAGCATCCCTGGCGGGTCGTCGGCAATCCACCGTTTTACTATTGGCTTGCTAGCTGGTTTTTTAAGGTTACTGGGCCGGTTCTATTGCCTTTGCGTTTGATAAGTACTTTTTCTTTTGTCATTTTGTTGATGGTTAGTTATCGCATTTTTGCCTTAAGTGGTGCTTCAAAAGTGGCACGGGTGATTGGTCTCATTACACTTTCGGCATTTTGGTCTATTTGGGCATTTGCCAGCCGCGGTACGCCCGATATGCTCTCTTTGATGTTTGTTGCTTTGACCATCGAGCAGTATATGGTGCTTGCTCGTAAGCCCAAAGACGATAATATTTTTCGCTTCCCGCGCCTGGTCGTTATTGCCACACTGGCAGTGCTTGCCACATTGACAAAACAGACTGGGGCGGCTGTGGTGCCAGCGATTGCCTTTGCATTGATTGTAGGCAGACAGTGGCGATTGTCTCTGGTCTTTATGGGACTCTATAGCGTGCTTATCTCTGGCGTGCTTTTGTTTGTCAACAATCTTACCCATGGTGGACTGGCTGCTCATCTAGCTTTTGCTATGTCCAGTCCGCTCAGTTTGTCGACTTTGAGGGAGCATCTTACCTGGCTTGGCTCTGACTGGTTATTGATAGCTGCTTCGCCAGTATGTGCGGTTAATTTGATAGTGGGTTATTTTGAGCGCCGCGAAGAAAGGGAAGGGCCTTATCGCCACTATCTCTCAGCACTCGTGGTGATGACTGTGCTCTTTTGGGTGTCTGCTTTTGCTAGTCTAATCATCCTGGGGACGTTAGCCTCCAGTGTTACTGATGTCTATCCAGTCTTTTTTGCGGTGGCATGGCTGGTGGCAATGGCTGTGGACTATCTTGAGCGCCGCTATATACCAGTGCTCTTTGTTGCTTTTGGTGCTGGGCTGTATGTCATGCACAGTCTCTATCAGACTGAGGCCTTGCAAGTCGCCTCAATGCTCAAAGCCGAGGAGCTTATTGCTGCCACCAGCTTTGATAAAAAGCTGATGCTATCGGAAGAGTGTAGTTTACCAATGCAGCTCGATGTCACTCCTGAGTTTGTTGATATCAATACACTGATGTCTGGCTGGTCTAAACACCCGGAAGTATTGGAATCGCATTTGACTGAAATCAAAAATCGTATCCGCAATAAGGAGTACGGCTCGATTGTCATTAACAGTCTTGATGGTGTTTTGCATAAGCCTTATAAATACTGGGACGACTCAGTAATTATGCTCATTAAAAAGAACTATCGCCCCCAGGTGGAAGTAGCTGTGGACGGTCGTATACAGGACTTTTATTTGCCGCGGAAATAGCATTCAAAATAATTTGAGTTTGGTGCTGTCTAAGTCAAGCGCTTTGTTGGCTTAATGAGAGGCTTTTGGTAAGCATCATGCTCAAAAAAGAGTCCATCAAAAAGACATTGCAAGGATAAAAAATCAAATATACTTGCCAGCTCTATCAGTGGAGGCCTCATGGCAGGAATACTTGACTCAAAGGGCATTCTCTCTCGCGTGCCGTATCAAGGGATACCAACGTTTTGGCGAGCTGAGTATACCCAAAATCTTGATGACGTTGATTTTGCCGTATACGGTGTGCCTAATGATATAGAGATAGTCAATCGTCCTGGTACACGCTATGGTCCACGAGCCATCCGTGAACAGTCTCTGTATGTCGGTTTGCCTGGTGTGCACTGGCCTAATGACTATGATCTGATGCAAGAATACAAAGTAATCGACTACGGCGATATCCCATTTTATCCGGGACAAGTCGAGCAGATGCTCGCTAACACCGAAGAAGCAGTCGGTCTGATGTCAGCGGCTGGTGTTGGCACTCTTGGTCTTGGCGGTGATCATCTGGTGGCATATCCTGCCATAAAAGCGCACGCAAAACATCACGGTAAGCTCTCTCTCATTCATTTTGATGCTCACACTGACACCTTTGAGGCATCACACCTCAACCACGGCAGCATGTTTTGGTTTGGTGTAAAAGAAGGTTTGATCGATCCTGAGACCAGTGTGCAAATAGGCATCCGCACAGTTATACCTCCCGGCGGTGATCGCTTCGAGATCCTTACTTCTCATCAGTGCATTGAAATGGGCTCTAAGGCTATTGTAGAGAAAGTGCGTCAGGTGGTAGGGGATCGTAAGTGCTATATCTCAATTGATGTAGATGGCATGGACCCAGCTCATGCGCCCGGTACTGGTACGCCTGTACCCGGTGGTATCACGTCTGCCATGCAAAGAGAAATTCTCTGGGGCATACATGGACTCAACGTGGTCGGTGGCGATGTGGTAGAGGTCTCGCCACCTTACGACCCTTCGCACATTACAGCTATCCTTGGCGCCACGGTAGGTATGGACATTGTCTATGCTATGGCGGCAGCACCGTTTCGCGGACTCAAGCGTAAATCCGCCAGTGTCGCCAGTAGTGCATGATAGTTGGGATTATAAATACTATAGCCAGTAACCCAAAACTTTATTGGTCAGTTAGTTGTCCGAGTATGTCAGCGTGCAATCGCCAAAGCCCATCTGACGGCAGACTTTTTCTGCTTCTTCTTTGATTTTGTCTTTGGCAGCCTTTTCAGCCAGGCTTTTCAGTGTGCCCTGCTCGAGCCTTTCATGCAGCGACTTGAGTTCTTCTGGACTGAGGTCTTTGGATGTCCGGGGGCTGTCTTTTGTTCTATCGAAATTTTGTGTATCGCTTGGATTTTGGGATGACTGCTTCTCTGGCTTAGCTTGCACTTGATCTTTGTCGTGCCAGACTCCATCAGGCGTCTGGTAGCCGTCTCTAGGTGGCAGCCGATGTTTGTACCCTTCTGGTACCTTGCAGTTAAATGTCCCTGTGCCAGTGGGACTTAGTTCACTCTCGGTGCACGGTCTTTGATTGCCTTTACTGAGATTACTCATCTCTTTGAGCGCTTCTTGCACTATCGAACTGCTTGCCGTGGCACTTCTGCCCGCATCAAACTGTGCATAGTGTGTGCTATCGCTTTTAGGTAGAGTCTGTTTATCCATTTTGGTTACGCTCTTATGGTAGAAAATTTGAAGACAGTTATCCAGTCTGCCGGATGGGGTGCAGTGGGGTGGCAGAATTTAGTTCTCGATAAGGGGCTATTAGCTGGTTATCTTTTTTCAGCATTCTCTTTGGAGTCAAAGAGGTCGCAGGCGCCAAAGCCAAGTTCGGTGCAAACGTTTTTGTAGAGGTCCTTTAGATTGTCTGCGATGGCTTCACCGCTAATCAGGGGCTTTGCTCCAAAGGGATTGATGCCAACACCATCATTTCCTAAACGAGAGGACCAAAACTGATTCAGCACTTCTGCTGAGAAACCACCGTCGTGGTTGTTGTTGTTGTTTACAAGATTGCGGGATTCTTCGGGGCGGATTGTATCTTGTGGCATAAGTCGGTCCTCTCTGTTTAGAAAATTGCCAAAGCTCGGTGCTTCGATGTGTCCAATCTAGCCAATTGATAAAACCAAGGGGTGACTTTTATGTGACCACAGTGTGACCATGACTTGTGAGAGGCAGCGATAAAGGTTTACTGGCAGGTTAGAGGTGCGATAATTTGGCAGGTGTCATTTTGGGGAAGTAGCAATTACTCTGGAGAAATAAGTAATGAAAAATGTCGCCACTAGCATTTTGGGGGCTTTAGCTGCCGTGGTACTGCTAGCGCCAGGCGGTTTTGCCGATTCTCCTGTTGCTCCAGACCAGGAAGCTATCAAGGCTCGCTATTTTGAGTTTCAGAAGGCTATGTCTACTGCCACCTCATTTGATCAAGTGCGCTCATATCACACCGCTGAAGTCGTTTCCACCGTGGATAAGACGCTAAAGGCGGCTAGCTCAGGCTCGCCAGAGGCTGCTGGGGCAAAATCTGATACTGCGGCCAGGGATATTGCCTTTGGTGCGCTCAAGCGCCTGATGCCGCCTGAGGTCAAGGTCGTCGGCATTGATGTTAAAGGTGATAACGCCACGCTTTTAATTGAGCCTGGTAAATCCACCGCTCTATATAAAGTTGGGCAAAACGAAGGCACTGTGTCTATGCACCTCGAGAATGGTCTCTGGCAAGTTGGTGAGACTGCATGGAAAAACAAGGTGTCTCCGGTGCAAAAGGCGGTAGCCGCAAATGCTACTTCTTGGTGTGCCGAAGCTGTCAATCTGCCTTTTGTGCAAAAGCCAGCAGAGGGAATGATTAGTGGGAAGAAATTTGTGGTGCAAGAAGCCACTTTTAATCGAGGCACTTTAAACCTGGTTGAAAGTGCCAACGGTCCAACTCGCTCCATTGGTATTGCATTGGAGGATTTTGCCATAAAGCCTGATGGTAAGGTTTTTTATATGAGAGACGGTCGGGATATGGGCCAAAAAATTGTGGTTATGACTAGCTGGCCGACCGCTAGCGGACAATTTGGGCAGCACAACTATACATGGAAAGATCCCGTTGGATTGAAGCTGCAGTTTGGAAAACGTAGTAAAGGACTTTTGCCGGTTTTTTTTGTTTTGCGATTACCTGATGTTCAAAAGAGCTATCTCCAGGGATATGTTTATGCCACTGTATATGAGCCATAAATCCCTGTGGTATCTGGTATCAGATGCGGTGCTGTTACTGCGCTCTGCTTGATTATATGGATGCTTTTGTATTTAGCTCTTTTACTACCATCCCGGCGCACACAGCAAGCACGATATTTGTCAGCAAAAAGGCTATGCCTTCTGCCTCCATGCTGCCCAGTCCAAAGTTGTAAAACCAGCTAAGTAATGGATAAAAGCAAAGTATGTGGCACCATAACCGATACCATTTGTTGTCGTTAATAGCTTGCCAGGTGGCATCGGCAGTAGAGCCGTCGCCTTGCCCCTGCCTCAACATGCCCTCCAGTGTGAGAGCCGCTGGTATGACCAGTAACAGGCAATCAAAGTAGTGTGAGTGCGGGCTTAAAACTAGAGCGAGCGTGTATATAAATGCCAGTAAAAATCTCTCTGCAATTGATGTCGAGATATCTTTGCTTGTGGCGCGAGTGGTTTTGCGAGCTAGTAGTGCTGCTGGTATCAGTGAGGCAAAAAGTGCCAGAGTGGTAATCAGCATGGCGATTTTGTGGGGCATGAGCACGCTGAGCACACCTCTCAGACTTGCCATTACATGCGGATTGACGCCGGCAAAACGAGTACTATTCTCGGCGGTGACCAGTATCTTTGGATACATCAGTACAGTGTCAAAGCCCATAAAACAGCCAGCCGCAGCAAATAAAATGACCTCTGTGATTATCAGAGCGGCAATTATTTTGTAGCGCCCCAGCCCCAGCATTGTGGCAAAGGGCAAGAGTACGTATTGAGGCTTTACTGTAGATAGAGCTAAAAACACACCTGTCAAAATGTCCTTTTGTTTAAGCCAAAAGTATATGGCCAGGCTCATTGCCGCCACCAGTAAAAAAGTCGTTTGTCCGTGCCAGACAGTTAGATAGGCTGGTATCGATGCAAACGCCAGACCGATGGTAAGAGCAATTAGACGATTTTTGCCAGGTAGAGCAGGTAGACTCTGACGCAGCAGTGCAATCAAAGAGATAAGCGCCATAAGCTCTGTAGTAAGGCACCAGACAACATAAGAGATGTTGTAAGGCAGCTTACCGTAAGGAATACAAAAGAGATAAAGAAAGGGCACAGACTGGTTGTAAAAGTGCCCTTTGATTGGAATGTGCGGATAGATAAGACCAAGCGACCACCAGATTTGAGTCTCTGGATCGTAGACTTGATGCGCTCTGGGGCTCACTATCAGTTGCCCCGCTTGATAAAACTGCGAGAAGTCTGTTAAGTCCAGTTTTGGTCCTGTAAAATACCAGTGCACATTGTGCCAGGCTCGAGCCAGCAAAAAGACAGTTAAAAACTGGGTGACAACAAAGAAAACAACTATCAAAGTTGTCCTTAAGGCTGATAAATTTTGAGACCTGGCGCCATTCATGTCAGCTACTTGCCCACTAAAACTTAGAAGCCGACATAATAAGTAAATATATGGCTTAAGCTTTTGAATTTGAGAGATTAGCACTATCAGTTGTGGAATAGCAAAGATATGACTGCCACATTAAATGACCAGCCAATCCACAGCAAACCTGTTTACAAGTTTGCCTGGATGTTTGGGCGCAATAACGACCTGATATTTTTCTTTGCGCCGATTGTTTTGTCAGCTGCACTTTATCTGCTTTTGCAGAGTCATGTACTGGCAGCCGGCGTGCTTATGGCTTTTGTTTTTAATGGTGTCGGTCTCAATCAGTTGCACTTGGGACCGAGCTGGTATTTTTATCTCGATAAACGCAATATCTCCTACTGGCGAGAGCACAAAAACAAAGCGGCATTGTTTTTTGCCGGTCCGCCGCTGATTATGCTTGTCTCCATTTTGCTTGGACTTTTTGCTCCAGGACTCAATTATCTGGCGACAACTCTCTGGGGTATGCAGCATTTTATCCAGCAAAATTTTGGCATTTTGATTCTTTATCACAATCCCAAAAGCGGCGAGGCAATTGCCTCTCGCAATTTGCAAAATCGCAGTCTCTGGGCTGCATCACTCTTTTTTATACTCTTTTATTTTGAACGTTTGATGCTCAAGGGGCAGTACAGCAGCGCATTTATGGCTGTGGCTGCCATTTTTGCAATCGGAGCAATCTTTTACTGTGGTCTCTATATAAGTGAGTTGCGCAAACAAATTAAAGCTGGAGCGACACTCAATGTGCCAGCTTTGATGTTCTGGCTGATGAGTGTGTTTTATTTTGCACCTTTTGCATTGCTTACTTACGATGCCAGTACTGCCTTTGTGGTGCCCGGTGTATTGCACTGGACCCAGTATCTATTTCTTAACTACATGCTGGTCAAATACAAGTACAAAGACAGTGCCAGTCAGGCGCAATTGCCTATTAACAAGCCGATATTGCTGTTTAATGGTCTTGCTATTTTGCTTGTTATTGTGAGCTTCTCTATCTGGGGTGTGCGCTATTCGGGTCATGTCAATATCGGCTTAGTGATGGGCATTCTCTTCGGTATCTCCAATATCCATTATTTTCAGGATGCGTTCCTCTGGAGATTTAGAGAGCAGTTTCAACGAGAGTCAATCATGCCTTACCTCATTGAGGCTAAGCAGCATGAGTCAGGACAGGCTAGCTAGTGTCGTCCACAGCTGTGCTTGATAAAAGGGTCTCTACCGATTCTAATTCTCTGTTTTTGCGTTTTATCAGTCAGCGCACAGGTTTTGTCTTTTGTTTGCAAGCACTGTTCTTGCCTGTGTTTTATTTGATTGGTCTGACTGCTCCGCTGCTGGATCGACTGGCCATCAATATCAGCCCGGACTTTGGTATGCCTGATGGTGTGCCGATGTCCACTGTGCGCTATCTGGTTTGTCTCACCATTGTCAGTGTATTTTTGATTGGGCGCAACTTTTATCTAGATTACAAGTCTTATCCGCAGCAGAGTTTTAATACCAGGACTGCTTTATTTGAAGTGGTCTTTCATTTGGCTTTGCTCTATATCGTGCTTACTCGCTGTTTGCAATTTGAGCTGCTAGGTGACGATGCTTTTATTGACTATAAATACGCTCGTGCCTGGATAGAAGGTGTCTGGGACTTTAATCCAGGCGAGCGAGTGATGGGTTTTACTTCGCACTTTCATATTATGGTGCTGGCCCTCACTAGTTTTATTTTTGCCAGAGTGCCTATAGAGCAGCTCTCACTTATTTTAAATTGTCTTTTGCAGTGTGGTGCTTTTGTCGCTATTGTGGCGCTCTTACGTCAGCTTGTCGGCAACCCATTATTAGCAGTAATTGGAGGCTCGATTTTTGCTCTCAGTGTATTTGAGATTATTGGCTCTGGTATTGGCAAAGAGCAGCCGCTGGGTGTTTTACTCATGGCTCTGGCCTTACTGGCCATGCAGCAAAAACGCTTTAGTTGTTTTGCCTGGCTCTCTCTGGCAATTGCACTGATTAGACCTGAGGGGATTTTTTGGTATGCCATCGGTGCGCTCTATACACTGAGGCTTGGTGGTGTAAAGACCTGGCGTGTCTGGATTTTACCGTCTCTATGTTTTGCTGGATATCATTTGATTCTTTATGCATATTTTGGTTCGCCCTTTCCCCATGCGGCTATTGTCAAATCTCTCACTTACATCAAGCGCAAAGTGTTCTGGGCCACATTTGTGGAGCTTATTCGACATATTGGTCTAGGCTTTGTCGGTGGTATCAAGTTTGTAGATATTTATGCGCTACTGCCAGGCATACTGTATCTGGTACCAGCGGGTCTTGTAGTGCTCTGCATGGCGCTTGATGCTGGTCGCAAATTTGTTGTGCTGCAATTTTATACAGTCGTAGTACTGGTCATCATTTGTTTTTATAGCATCCCCAATAGCTGGATATTTAACTGGTATTTGCTCTGGTTTACTCTTTTGCCAGTCTTATTGCCGGTCTTGTTTTTTGCCTGGATGATGCAACGCCACAATCTACATCGCAAGCTCTTAGCCTGTGCCGTATTGTTTGGCACTCTTTTGGCCCAGCTCACTATTTATCCGCCGTCCCCAGGAGGTATTGCCACAGCAGCTGTGGGTGGTGCCGCCAAACTACCTATACCTCTGCCCATTTATCTCTATCATCCCGAGTGGGCGCGTTTTTATGTTTATCGCCTGGCCGCACTCAAAGTGCGCACATTGAGTGCATCCCAGGATGTAATTGCCGTGACTGAGCCAGGTTTGGTCTCGTATTTTTATGGTGGGCCGGTTTTGGACTTAGGTGGACTTATCTCGGACAAAGTAGTGGTGTGCTACAAAGACTGGCATGACCTGAGCAAAGACTTGTTATACGCGCCACCACCAGCTGCTATCAGCATGTTTAAGCCGCGTTTTATTGTCTTTCATGATGGACTTGTCACCGACGTATTTTTGCAATCGCCATATTTTAAAGAGCATTACCAGTTAGTAGAGTTTTGGCCTCTGCCAATCTATGGTGGCACTGGGACTTATCTTTACATGCAAAAGTAGTAAAAAATTAGCTGCCCTGTTCGGCTGCTTGTTTGAGTAGAGATTTGTCCTTCATTGTGATGGGGCGATCAAAGGTCTGGACGATGTCTTTGATGGCTGGTCCAAATATGTCTATTTGAGCGGCATCGGTGTTGCCCACTACTCGTCCAGCCATTTTTATGTAGGCAAGCTCATCCGGGTCCATGCCAATCATGCGCGCACAAGTGGCGTCGACTGCTGCTACGTCCTGTCCCACGACAACATAGCCAAAGTGTTTTGCCATGCCATTTATAGGACCGTCGCCTTCCATGGCCACGATGGCATCTACGATAGCTAGTTGTGGTTTGACTAGATGTTGTAAGTCGATAATCGAATGGGGAATTCCTTTTATATGTAATAGATTTTTTGGCCAGCCATATTTGCGACCGGGCACTGTGCCAAACAAATTCTTCATGCTGCAGGTCATGCCTACCCAGTGATGCGTTTTTAGTTTGGGCACGCTGATGACATAGTCGGCTTTGACGATTGTGCGGGGCAGATAAAAGGGATTGATCTCGTTAAAGCCGTTGCTGTTGTCCATTGCCTCTAGATCGTCGAGATTGAGGTCGACATAAGGCACGCCTGCATTTTTGCATACAGCACCCAGTCCTGTGACATCGAGTAGATACTCTGTATCGCGCATGTGTCCTGGACCTTCGGCGACAGTGATTTGGCTAGCCCCACAGGACTTAGCTAGCTCAATAGCGGCGGCCAGGAGGGCGGGATTTGTTGTCACTGGTTTGTCGGCACGGTATTCGACCATATTTGGTTTGAGTACGACATGCTTGCCTTTTAAGTCTGGCAGCTTGATTTGACCGAGTCCGTTTTTTATCAGAGCAAAAATATCCTGCTCGTAATCTTTGCACTCAATAATGGCTACTTGCGAGCGTCCACTTTTCTTTTTAGCTAATTGCTCTGGTGTTAATTCCACCGGCAGCTCACGGTTGAGCTTTTGTTCTGAGCTGCAACTGCTGAGAGATGCAGCTGCCACCGTGGCTGCTGTAGCGGCAATAAATTCGCGTCTTGAGGACTTTGTGGTTTCTTCGTCGGACAATTTATTGTCTTCCTATAAATAGAAGTGATTTTTTTTCGGCAAAAGCAATCAGGGCCATGCAGCACACGGCAGTTGTGACTGTGTTCACTGCCGCCACAGCGGTGCTGGCAAAGTGCCCTCTGGAGATTGACGCGCCAGTAACATTTCAATCTCTTGTGTTGCGTCCTGGTCAAAAGCCATTAGAGCAAGAGCGGACATGGCAATAGACATGGCAGATGTATTTTTATCAGACCAGGTCTTGAGATAAGCCAGGCCGGCTTTGACTTTGTTTTCGTCTGGCAAATCTTGCAAAGCCAGCAGTGCTTCGGCTGTTGTCAGGCGATAGGCTGGTAGGTAGGCACCAAGGGTGATGTCATTGCCATGATTCCATCCACCGCCCCGGCAGGCATGATCGAGAATAAATTTGTTACCTTTTTGAATTACTTTTTTGATCTCTGGTTGTCCGTACAATTCTGGCAAATTCGGTAATTTTAGTGACATTAATGAATAGGCGGTGGGCTCTATCCAGTGAAAGCAATCTGGATCCCAGGGCCAGCCGCGGTCTTTGTCGAGCGCTTTACCCCCTTTTGAAACCAGCATGACAAGCCGAGTTGCCGGCTTGTAGGTGTATCTGGCGTCTAGTAAATATTCGACACCAGCCTTGACGAGGCGCTTTTGTTTTGTCAGGTTTTGGTCGGGAATCGCTTGTAGTGTCGGTTTGAGTAAGCGAACACTGAGCAAAGCAAGCGCACTGGTCCAATCCGAGCGGCCTGCATCTGGTTTTGTAGACCAGCCGCCATCGGCATTTTGCGCCTGACAGATAAAGTTGTATCCCTTTTGTATGGCAGATACTTGATCTAGAGCCATTAATGACCAGGCGCTTGCTTCCATAGATGGGTCACCATCTTTTTTATAGGGAAACCAACCTGCTTCTTGATTTTGAATTTTTATTAGATGCTGTCTCGTTTTTGCGATTGCATCAGCAAGTTTTTGCGCTGCCACAGACTCTACCTCTATCTAATCTTATGACAGGTCTTGCGCTATTTTTGCAATCAGCGCTTGATTTGCATGTTTTTGAATGAAAAGTTTTGCGGTTGTAAAGATATAATGCGAATTTTTGATCTGACCAGTGGGGCTTTTCCGAAATTGATCCAGGTATTTGTTATCTGCAATACAGCTTTTTTGAAAAACGCTACTAGGCAGCGTTGGCATGTCAAGCTATGATGAAAATGTGGCTCATGCGAAGTCTTCAACTTCAGTGACTTCACACCAGCCCTAATTTTTTCTCTGGTTGAGTGTTAGTTAGTCAGTTAGTACACCTGGGAATAATATTTTCGTAAAAGATGATGGAGGTGATTTTATAGGCACTCTCGTTTAATTTTGTTTGCTTACTTATTAGTTACTAGATTTTTTTCACGGCTTTTAGCGTTTTATCCGCAAGTAACCTTTAAAGGTTCACATCTTGCGTGTAATATGAGCGCTCGGACCCGTTGAAGGAGGAATACATGAACGAAACCATTAACAAATTTATCAAGGATGAATCTGGACAAGGTATTACAGAGTACGGCGCTATCTTGGCGTTCGTAGCCATCCTGGTAGCTGTTGTGTTCTCAATTACACAAGGTGCGTTGTCTGCCGCTATCTCGAAGGCCTTCTCGGCTGTAGTCAGCCAGCTCAACGCCTTGTCATCTGCTGCAGGTAGCGCGAGCTAACTCGATCTTTCGAGTGGCCGGCGTTATTCCGCAGTCGGAATGTACTCATTTAGTGGCAGGTGGTTTAACCATCTGCCACTATTTGCTTACTAAGTGCCGTAATGCTGTTTTGATTTTTGCTTTTACTTTTGGTGAGCAAATTACGACATCAAATTTAGATGGGGGGCGCCGGTAACCCACAAATGTCGGTTATCGGGGGGTGCAATTATGTTTTCTATATGTGGTGCTTTGCATCACTCTTTTGGGGCAAAGAGTGAAGCTGAGGCCAGTGAATGTGACTTTGATTTTTTCCACCAATTTTTAAAAAATGAGGATGGGCAGGGCATTACTGAATACGGAGCGATTATTGCCTTCGTTTCATTGCTCGTCGCGCTCACCTTTGGTGCTGCCAATGGTTCATTGATGCCGGCTGTCTCAGCGGCTTTCAGAGCAGTCAACTCACAACTCAATGCGCTATCCACTGCAGCATCGAGCGCGAGCTGAACAGTTTGCTCTATTTTTGCTGGGACATTGGCTGCTGTTTACAACCGGGTTTCCATGAGGGTTCCTGTCGTCTTTTGTTGCTGATAAATTTCGCTCTTAGCTAAAATCTTGCTTTCTTTCACTTGCTAAAACCTTGAAGTGCTGCCGAGTTATCGGCCGCTCTGCAACATGTTGTCATATGTTCCTTTTCGATGTCAGGATAATACAAATCTTGACACTTTGCGGGTTTCAGGGGGGTGGCTGGAAGCCAAGTGAAATCTTTACTTGTAGACTTTCTTGGTTGAACTACCGCTTCCAGGGGTAAAACTTATTTGGGTGCGGGCAAGGGCAGCCGTTGTCCTTGATTCACTGATGTGCGTTAATAGTAAGTGGTTAATCTTTCTCACTACAGAAAGAAGGGGGAACCGTAATGAACCCATTACGAGCGTTATTTCTACAATTATCTCGAATGCCTCCAGCATTAATGCTCGTGCTGATTATTGGTCTCGCTGTACTCGTAACCATGATGGTTACTAGCAACCAGCAAGCTCAAGAAGCAGCGCTCAAAGCGAAGGAGCAGGACCTTGTTGCCAAAATGAGCGCCAAGGGCAAAGTGGTATATGCCATCAAGGATATTCCTGAAGGCTCAACCATCCCTGTTGATTCACTCGAAGAAAAGGAAATCGAGCAGGCCAAAATCCCGCAAGACGCCCTTACTTCCGCATCTCTCGCTGCTGGTCGAGTTGCTAAGTACGGTATTCAAACCGGACAAATCGTTTCTCAACACGACCTTGCTCCGCAAGGTATCTCGTTGGGATTCGAAGCCCGTCTCAAAGAGGGCATGAGAGCTGTTACCTTTGCTGTTGACAGCAACTCCGGCGTTGCCGGTTTCGTTACTCCCGAAAGCCATGTTGACGTTATCTCCATGGTCGGTGCTGGTTCCGAGACTAAGGTAGCTCCAATCCTCTCTGACGTTGAAGTTATTGCTTGTGGTCAGATGTATCAGAAGGCTCCCGGCGGCACTGCCTCCGTACCAGCTAGCTCTGTTACCGTATCTCTTTCTCCAGAAGATGCTGCCAAACTAATCAAGGCCATCACCGCGAGTAAGTTGTACCTGACTTTGAGAAATGACAAAGACCACACACCAGTGGCAACAGTGGACGTTACCTCACTCTTTGTTAAGCCTCCAGCTGCTAAGGGTGGCGGTGATGCGATGGCGGCTCTGCCTCCTCCTTCCGCTCTGCCTCCTCCCCCACTGCCAAACGCTCCTGATGCAGGACCGATGCCAATGGGTGGACCTGGAATGGCGCCGATGGCACCACCACCGCCGCCACTGCACGAAATTGAGATCTGGTCCGGAAGTAAAAAGGACGTACTCTCAGTTCCTAAATCCTAGTAAAACGCTGTAAAGCAATTCGTTGGCAGTCTCAAAGGCTGCCAACGAATTCTAGGAAAAATATATCCAATTGACTTACCTAAGTGACTAAGTACGCCCTTGTGGGTAAGAAAAACTAGGGCTGTCGGCTAAGGGAGAAAAAGCTGATCTTATGAAACTGACCACACTGCTTGTTTGTGATGCTGGACTAGATAAACGCCAGACCATCGAAGATTTGATCCATAGTCAGCCATCGCTGGCGCTTGTAAGCACCGTCTCTGGCAGCATGGCCCGTGAGCAAATCGGTAGCTTGCATCCCAAGTTGGTTTGGATCGAGCTCAGCCCTGCTCCAGTACGCGGTCTATCGCTACTGGCAGAATTGCGCGAAACTTTCCCTCAACTCTACTTCTTCGTAAGTTATGAAGTGCCAGATCCGGAGCTTATTCGTACAGCTTATCGTCTGGGCGCTTCCGACTTCCTCGATGCTGAGCGCTGGCGTACAGATTTGCCAGCTGCTGTACAGAGCATCCAGCTCAAGCACCAGTCGGAGTCTGTCTCCACTGCTGCTGGTAAAGTAATCGGTATTTTTAGCCCCACCGGCGGTATCGGCGCTACTACTATATGCACCAACCTCGCTGGCTATCTGGGCAAATATGGTGAGACTTGCATCGTCGACCTCGACTTGCAATTCGGTATGGTTTCTCACTACCTCAACCTGGAGCCTTCCTTCAGTTTGAGCACCATCGACTTTTCGCACACCAACTTTGATGCCACTTATCTGCGTAACTTGATGACTCGTTATGACGATAAGCTCAGCATTCTTGCAGCTCCGCCCGAACTCGAAGACATCGGCGATATCTATGCTGCTCAAGTGCAAGAAATCCTCTATACATCTAAGCAAGAATTCCGCTTTACCGTTGTCGACTTGCCCAAAAACTTGCTCGATGAGCGCGCCATTGCGACCCTCGACTTGGCTGACCACGTACTGGTTATCACTGAGTACAACTGGGCTGCCATCCTCAATGCTCGTAAGTGCTTAGATACATTCAAAGCGCACTACAACCAAGAAAAACTTCTCCTCGTCGTTAACAGATCAGAGTGGCTGCCACAAGACGTTCTCAGTGAATGTCGTGCCAACCTCAACTACCCTGTTTTCCACGAAATCCCCAACGATACAAAGACCGCCAAGTGGGTTAACAACCAGGGGCAAATCGCTCCAGGACATACTCCCCTAGGTAAAGGACTTGATTCCCTCGCCCGGAGAATCGCTGGAGGCGAACAGCTTCTAATTACACAAAAGGATGGCGACAAAGCAGGTGGCTTCAAGCTTCCCGCCATATTCGGTAAACGCAAATAAAGGTGGTTTTAAATGGGTGACGAGAGAAAGGATCAGAATCTTCCAGCGAGACCCACATCTTCATTAATGGGCCAACTGGTCCGGCAGAGGCAGGCATCGGAAGTGGTGCCTGCTCAGCAGCAAAATACGGGGCTGTCTGGCGGTCAAGCTGGCACAAATGTAGGTGCTCGCCCAGGTGCAGCTCCGCCCCCGGGGCAGAGTGGTATGGCAAGACCGGGTGGCGCTCAAGGCGCTCCTCAAACTGGTGTAGCCAGTGCTAGACCGGCTGGCGGTGGTGGCGTACCTGCTACCGAAGGTCCTACTCGTGGTGACATCGAGCGTATCGATGCCAAAGATGAGTATGGCAGCGGTGGACACGGCGGTGGCGGCGGCGGTGCAGAGCCTTCATCCGGTGATGTCGGTGGCAAATTCAGTGCCAACCAACAACTTATCCGTGAACGCGAAAAATTCATCATTGAGCAGTTGAGAAGAGAACTCGACACTTCTCGTTTGACCAACATCTCGGAAGATACACAAGCTCAAGTTAGAGCTCGTATCAGAGAAATCGTAAACTCTGACCCAGCTCCTCTGACCATGATGGAAAAGGGTATCCTCCTCCAGAACGTTCTCGACGAAGTATTTGGATTTGGACCACTCGGACCACTACTACGCGACCCAAGCGTAGGTGACATCTGCGTCAACAGTATTTCTTCAATTTATGTAGAGCGTCACGGTCGTCTCGAAAAAACAAGCGTTGTCTTCGAAAACGACCGTCACTTGAGACAGACAATCGACAAGATTATCCAACCTCTCGGCAGACGTCTCGACGAAAACTCACCCATGGTGGATGCCCGTCTTCCAAACGGTTCACGTGTAAACGCCACAATTCCTCCTGTATCAATCGACGGACCGACCATCACAATCCGATGCTTCGGTACATCGATCATGTCGCTGGGTCAATTGGTCGAGAAGGGCTCGATGAGCGTCCAGATGGCGGAAGTGCTAAAAGCTTGCGTCAAAGGTCGTATCAATATGATCATCTCTGGTGGTACAGGCTCCGGTAAAACAACTCTGCTCAACGCTCTATCTGCTCACATCAACCCGCGCGAACGCATCATCACCATTGAGGACGCCGCCGAGTTGCGCTTGCAACACGAGCACTGGGTGCGCATGGAAACCCGTCCACCAAACACTGAAGGACGTGGTCAAATCACCCAGCGTATGCTTGTTATCAACTGTCTGCGTATGAGACCCGACCGCATCATCCTTGGTGAGTGTCGTGGTGAAGAAGCGTTCGACATGTTGCAAGCCATGAACACAGGTCACAGTGGATCAATGACTACGATTCACGCCAACAATCCTCGTGACTGTACAAAGCGTCTCGAAAACATGATCCTGATGTGCGGTATGGAAATGCCGCAAAAGGCAGCTCGCGAATTGATCGCCTCTGCTATTCAGGTAATCGTGCAGATCAAGCGTCTTGAAGATGGTACTCGTCGTGTTACCGAGATCGCTGAGATAACCGGGATGGAAGGCGACACAATCGCTATCTCCACCATGTTTGCTCTAGAGCGTGAAGGTCGTGACCCAAGAGGCTTCTTCAAATGTCGCCACGTGGGATCTGGCTTGCCGCCTAAGTTCCTCGAACAACTGGAGCAAGAAGCTGTACCATTCAAACTGGAATGGCTCAGATAAAACGATTTACAAAAGGAGGGGAATCTGGGATTCCCTTCCTATTTGTTCAATTTCCGAGTTTTACCTGTCAATTTTTTGAGAAATAAACCATGCAAGGTCCAATAATTTTCGGTTCGATAGTGGTGATTGGTTTGCTGCTCATGGTGCTACTGCGCCGTGACTCAGTCGATCAATTGTCGCGTCTGACAAAACAGTCGAGACGCAATGCTGAAAAACTGAGAGACAGCGCCGATCCTGAGAACATCTTCGTGACTCAGCGTCAGGACTATCTTGCAACCTTGCTTGCTCGCGCCGGCTTGGAAGCTCAGTACGACAAGATGCGCATGCAATGGCTATATGCTTCAATTGGTGCGGGCTTACTTGGTGCTGTTGCCTTCATTCTTCAGGGTGTACCAGAGCTTTGTCCTGTTGGATTTTTCCTTGGACTGCCTGTGGGCGCTGCCGGATTTGTTTATTACATCGGTGAAGTTGCCAAAAGACGTCAGGCTCGTATGACCGAGCAACTGCCTCAGATTCTAGAAACAATGGTGTCCGCGCTCCGCGCCGGTTCACCGGTAATGGAAGTCTTTAAGGTTATCTCTGATACCGGCCCGGATCCAATTCGTGGCGAATTCAAGCGTGGTCTCATTTCTTTGCAGCTAGGTAAGCCATTTCGTGATGTAATGAGAGAGATGTCTCTGCGTATCAAGGCGCCTGACTTCAAGCTTCTTACCCAGGCAATCTTTATCTCCCAAGACGTAGGGGGTAATTTGGCAGACGTTGTAGCCACAATCGCCGAAGCGATTCGTGAAAGATTCAAACTACGCGACTTCCTCAACGCTCTTACATCACAAGGTAAAGCTACTGCATCATTTATTGGCTGTCTGCCTTATTTGATTACAGTTGGTACTTACTTCTTGACACCTTCTTACATGACCCCCTTCTTGAACCACCCAATTGCTAGAATCGTAATGGTGCTTCTAGTTTGCTGGGAACTCCTCGGATTCTACATCTTGCAAAAGATGGTCACATTTGAAGTTTAGCCAGTCAGTCAACTCTCAATACCATTTGCTTTTAATTGAGGAAACAAGAATTCCATGCCAACACCAGTCCTAGCCATAATGGTATTCACCTGTGTAGTCGCAAGCTGCATACTGGTGCTGCGCCCGGTCTTCGGTACCTACGTAGACAACTACGGCGTGCGTCTGAGACCACGCAAAGAGAAAGAAGACTCCGCAGCTGAAAAGCC
Organism: Candidatus Obscuribacter sp.; assembly: GCA_016718315.1. Lineage (GTDB taxonomy): Bacteria > Cyanobacteriota > Vampirovibrionia > Obscuribacterales > Obscuribacteraceae > Obscuribacter. Next base: position 713,829 of record JADKDV010000005.1, read on the forward strand.
AAAGGATTCGGCTATCCTCAAACTGGCGGAACTCGCCGGTACCTTTGCACTATCTTTGATGCCTGCTCTTGCTGACAAGCGTACTGTGCAGTTGCTCACTATGGCTAACTACCGTACTCCCCAGCACATGGCTATCTTTATCGGTGTAAAAGCGATTTTGATCGGTACAGTTTTGACCATGACTTTCCTGGCAGCAGCTTCCAATCCTGTCATGCTCTTGCTCGGTCTAGTTGGTTGTATTCCTGGTTGGATTTTGCCTAACTTCTTCCTGGCTGGTCGCGTCAAAAAGCGTCAGTCCGATATCATGAGAGAGCTGCCTGTCATTATCGACTTGCTCATAGTTTGCGCCCAAGCTGGTCTTGGTTTGATGCTCGCTGTAGATAAAGTATCTAAAGAAGTAGGCGAGTCTTGTCCCATCCTCTCAGTAGAGTTGCAACAACTCATTGCTGACGTAAAAGTATTTGCTAAAACAGTACCTTACGCTCTCAGAGAAATGGGTGAGAGATGCGGCGTAGATGAACTTATAAACATGGCATCAGCCTTGATCGCTGCTGAAGCGAAGGGTGCTGACATGAGCTATCCTCTGCGTCAACAAGCCGTCGCCCTCCGTGACCGTCTCAAGCGTAAGAAAGAAGAAGAAGCCGGTAAAGTGCCAGTTAAAATGGTGCCCGTAATTATGATCTTCGTTATGCCTTTGATTCTCTGTCCCATGCTTGGACCAGCGGTTGTAACCATCATCGCTGCTATCCAGCCGATTATGTCCAGCGGTTCGATGAAGTAAAAATTGCTGCCTAAAAACGGTACTTATTGCCGCATCAACAATGCAACCAAGGACAGTGTTTTAGCAGAGCGCGCAAAAGTTGCGCGCTCTTTTTTTACGCGTCTCAAAGGGCTTCTTGGTACCGACTCCCTGCCAACTGGCAGCGGGCTGTGGATTGAGCCCTGTGCCGCGATTCATATGTTTGGCATGCGTTACGCTATCGATGCCATTTTTGTTGATAAGCACAATGTTGTGGTGGGCTTTTGTATTGAGATACCGCCTGGTGCTGTCTCACCCAATTTTAAGGGAGCACGCTCCTGTATCGAGTTGGCCAGTGGCAGTATCATATGCAGTGGCACCCAGGTGGGCGATACCATCACCTGGTCAGCTGCTGAATAGTGATGTGCCAGTCATAGCGCGTTTTGTGGAGCTAAGCACGGACCTTTAGTGTGGCGCTTTTGGCTCGGATTTTTGTGCTGGTAGATTTTTGGCTATGGTCTGTGCCACATGCAATCCCAGTGCTTTGTAGCCGTTGTTAGTGAGATGACAGTCATTGGGCTCTTGATACTGAGCTAGATCAGCTTTAATCACAGTGTAGAGATCGTCAACTAGGACTCCGTTTTTTTGCATGATTTGACGGGCAATAGTGTTTTTTTGCTGGATATCATTGTCATCCATTTGCTCTTGTGGCTTGAGCGGTAGTGGTGTGCTTGTGGCAAAAATGAGTTTTGCCCCAGTGGCTTTGAGCCCTTTGACGATTTGTTCTAGATTGCTCTGATAGACTTCTGGCGCTGTTTTGCGATCATGGATGCCAAAATTAAAATAGATGATGTTGTAAGGCTTGCGATTTAGCCAGTCATTTAGATGAGCTACACCGTTGGCTGTTTTGCCGCCATTAGTGGGGATGCGAAGTATATTGGCTCTGGTGGTGAGAGTCTGTCTGACCAGGTCTGTGTAACCAAGCGAAATAGAATCACCGATTATTAGCACAGTTGGTTTGCGCGGGTCGACAAAACCATAGTCCCAGGATGTTGTCCGTCCTTCCACTCGGTCGCGTTTGTATCTTTTCCAAAATACGCCATCCATGCTGATTTTGATTGCATCTTCCCAGGCTTTTTGCTCAGGGCTGAGACGTTGCTTCCACTCCTGATAGCGGTGGTCTATCTGGGTCTCTTGCTGCCAGCTGTCATAGACAGTGGAGAGGTAGTAGCTGCAGGCACTGGAGCCTGCTACAGCCAGAGCAATAAGGACAGCCACTGTCGGCGTTATCTTTTGAGGTAGTAGTGATCGCAAAGTTCTTTGTTCTGGCGGCAGATTTGATGGTTCTTGAGTCATGCTTTTTTGCCTGTCAGTTTCATAAAGAGGGCGCGCACTTTTGCTGTTTGATTTTCGGTGCAAAGCGCCACTAGCCATGCGTAAAAGAGTACCAGGGCAAGTAATAGCAGTCCATAAAATACATGGAGCGCATCGAGAGGCCAGCGGTTATCCTTGATCAAACAGGCTCGTAAAAAAAACAAAAATGGCATGTGGACAAGGTAGAGGCTATAGCTAAAGCTCGCCAAAAGACCGCTCATGGCGACATAGCTAAAAGGACCTGGTTGGCTTTTGTTTTTGTCAGTCTCAATGTCCTCACCCGGTGTGGCTAACTCGCTATCTGTGGAGTCGGGGATGATTTTGGCTTTGTCGTGCAAAACAAAAAACAAACAGAGCATGCAAGATAGACCGAGTAAAAATTCCAGCGGGATGCGCCATAGAGGGGAGGGTCCGACCAGTGGAGTGAGCCAGAGGCGCACAATAAAACAAATGGCGCCCAGTGTGATTGCTAGCCACCGACCGTTGACCGTAGCTTTTAGTGACTTAGCCAGAGGGACAAAGAGCAGGGCTGTGCCCATCAGCCATATAACAAAGCGATAGCACATCAGAGGACCAATAAAGCAAAGCGCTGCCATGGCAAAGACTGCCAGACCGATGCGCACTGGCAGTTTGGTTTTGCCAGGGTAGATACTGATTAGTGCCGCTGGAAAAATCAGGTAATACCAGAACTCACAACTTAAGCTCCACAGCACGCCATTGGAACCAAAGGTGTGGCAGCAAATATCTTGCAAAAATAAAAGCTGACCGAAGAAATTTTGCCAGGTCAGATAGCTCACTACTGACGGTGGCACGTTAATGGATCCGAGTGTGACTCCGTTATAGGCAGAGTTGAGACCAAACAGCCTTATGCCCAGTAAATCCCAGAAGGCACCAAGCAAAAGTGCTGGCACAAGTACCACATAGAGACGTGATAGCCGATTGATGATATAAGCTCGCCAGCTAAAACGATTGGCGCGCAAGGGGTCAAAAATTGACATTGAGATCAAATAGCCGCTCAAGACAAAAAATGTCAAAACAGAGCTAATACCTTGCACAACCAGGAACATGGCTGCTTTTGATAAAAAAGAAGGGTTGTCTTTACTGAGCTGAAAAAACAAATCACTGAGATGGACCAGCACTACCATGACGGCATCAAGACCACGGAGCAGATCTAGATGAGCCGAGCACCTCAGACCTTTGATCGCTTTGATTGAGTGATGTACGTCCTGACCCAAGTCCTGTGCCTATTGTAGCCAATTTGTATCATAACACCTTGGCAATTTTGGCGCGGTCGTAGATATCTATCTGAGACTGGCGGGGTATGGTACTAATTACTGATGTGATGCAAGGAAGTTATCGTCGGTGTCAGATATTACTGTCGGGCTAAAGCAATACAAATGGGAGCTATTGACTGGCGCCCTGGTTACTCTGGTGGCAGTGCTAGCCACGGTCTTGTATGTTGGTAGTGAGCAGTTTTTTTATATCAGTGACTTTAACTTTTACCATATTGCTGCGATACAGTCGCTTGATAGTCTCAAGAGCAGTCCTTTTACTTTTTTACTCTTGCTAGTTGTTAGTACCAGGCTCACTCACAACCTGCTCTTTACTCTGCCACTAGCGCTCTGGATGCTCTTTCTGGGCACTTCACGGGTGGCTTTTGTCTTGGCTCTCGTGCTCAGTTTTACTTTGCCTTATTTATTTGTGCTGGCACAAATTATGAGACAGTCGCTGGCGGCCAGTGCAGCAGCCAGTAGTCGTCAAATATGGCTTATTACTATTGTCGTGGCAGCTGTCATACCTGTTTTTTGGATACCGGCTTGGCGCGGCTATCCCGACAACCTGGCAGCACTGCCCGCAAGTATAGTGACATTGCTCTATTTGCGGGCAAATCGAGTTTTGAGTTATAAGCACTGTCTATTATTTGGTGTACTGCTAGCTCTTGCGCCTCTCTTTAGGAGGCACTACTTTTTTGCTGACATAGCTATTATTGGCAGTTTGTTTGTTGATCAATTGCTTTTTGCCACCCCTGGTGCCGATGCAGTTTTACTCAAGACCAGGCTTTTGACTATAGCCCAAAAATTTGCTTTGATGGCGCTGTCCTTTGCCGGATTTTTGTGCACTTTTGGTTGCATGTTTGTTTTGCAGATTGTCTCCAACGATTATCTTAACCTATACAAGTCTGCTGCCACACCATCTCTCGAGTGCTTTGGCTATTTTATCTCGGCGTATGGTGTACCACTTGTTGTCACCGCTGGCAGTGGCATGGTGCTGGCCTGGTTTAGCGAGAGGCTGGAGCACAGCAAAGTACGCTTTTTGATTTTGTATACACTGGCACTGGCTCTTATCTGGCCTCTCTTTGGTACCCATATCGCTCATCATTACTTGCTCTACTGGATGCCATTTGTTGTTTTTGGCAATGCTTTTTTTGTCTATCTACTGTGCCAAAAAAATCTAGTCGCGGGCTCGCTCCTGGCGCTTTATTGTGGCATTAATCTATTTGTTGGATTGGCTCCAATGCAAGTCTTGAATAAGCTGCCGCTAAAACCAGCTCGCTTTGGCATGTTACGCAGTCCTGTTAAGCAGGGTGAGGGTTTGTCAGTCCTGTTTAGTGCTGCTTTTGGTCCGCTGCAGCGCCACGACTTGCCCGAGGTGGAGCGTTTGATCAGGAGATTGCGCACTCTCAGTAGCAGTAACGATAAAATACTGGCTGGATGCTCCTGGGATACGGCTGAGGCTGATGCACTGCGTAACGCAGAGCGCAAATATTTTGGTGCTACAAGTTTGCAACTGCTCAATCAGCCTTATGCGGATTCTAGTGAGAGTTTTGCCCTTGAGCGCATGCTCAATGCTAAATTTATTTTGGTTACAACTCCTGTTTTTTATCTCTATAACAAGCCCGGTGAGTGTCTGGCCGATATGTTTGTCGATACTTTTACAAAAAAATGGGAGTTTACGCGAGATTTTGAGCAATTGCCGGATCTCTATAAATTTGATGATGGCTACAGTCTCACTATCTATAAGCGTATAAATCCGACCTTGCCACCGGTGGCGGTGCGCTCGCTCCAGTCTATGATTGCCTGTTTGCCCCAGTATCCTGGTGGGCAGCCGGTTTGGATTAATACCGATAATTGCAGCGAGACCGTCGGTGAGACCAGGCGCGATCATTTTGTGATCAATGTTTGTGGTGCTGAGACAGATGCCAGTCACTGTCAGCATTACTTGTTGAGCTCGCGCACCTATCAGGGAGCAGTAACGGTAAGTGGGGCTGTGTCTGATGCTCAGGGGCTTAAAGTGCAGGTTGTCGCTTACAGTCCGACTGGAGTGGAGCTAGACTTGCAGTCAGCAGCACTGGGAGCCAGCGGTGAGTTTGATATTAAATGCAATGCGCCTCAGTCCAGTCATCTTGTCCTCTTTGTTAGCCAGCCTGCTGGCGGCAAACTGACCTCAGTGGAGCTGTCAAAACTGAAGATTTTGGCGACTGCTGTGAGTGTCGGCAGTCGATAAGTAGTGATAGTCAGCGGAGTGGCAAGGCGTGTCTGACAAAGCTCAAAAAGCTCAAATGCTCTACGACGCAGGGCTGTATCGACAGGCCGGAGTGCTTTTGCAGCAGGCTATGGCTGAGGAGCCTGCGGACAGCGCTAACTATTGTTTATTGTCCAACATCGAATGTAATTTAAACAGACGGAGCGAATCTCTTGAAGCCGCTAGGCGTGCTGTAAGCCTCAGCCCAGATCACTTTTATGCTCATCTCTGCCTGGCTAACGCTCTTTATGTCAATTACAAAAGAGATGAGGCGCTCTTAGAGGCTAAAGCTGCCATGAGCCTCAATCCGCAGTTTTGCGGCTGTTATGTTATTGCTGCCAGGATATCGATTGCTCTCAGTGCTCCCGCAGTGGCTTTGCAGTATGCCGAAGACGGTCTCAAAATAGATGCACTGTCAGTTGGCTGTCTCAGTCAAAAAGCAATTGCTTTGCGTGCTCTTGGTCGCGCCCCGGAAGCCGAGGCAATAGATAAAGCCCGCCTGGCAGCTCATCCAGATGATCCGGGTAGTCATCTTGCCCGCGGCTATGGTGCTGCCCATAGCCAGGACCTGGACTTGATGCTGGAGCATTTTAAAAGTGCTCTTAAAATCAGTCCCAATTGTGATTTTTCACATTTTGCTATTGCCACTGGTTACTCTCGTAAAGGGCTGCATGACCTGGCTGAAGAACATGCCAGGATGGCTTATCAAATCGATCCTGGCGCGATTGACAACGTGTTGTTATATGCCAATGTCCTGGCAAAACGTACTGCATATCATGAGTCCATGATGGTTTTGAGGCAGGCATATGAGTTGTATCCAGATAGTAGTGAGATCTTGTATCACCTGGCTGATCTGGCTTTGAGAGTCAAAGATTGGAGTCTAGCTGACGAGCTGATGGCAAAGTTTATGGCTCAAAATCCCCACTCTCAAGAGGGGTATTACCTTAAGGTACTGCGCCGATTAGAGAGCGAAGAGTATGGCGTCATACTGCAGCTTACCAGAGAGGCGCTTGAGCATCATCCTGATAATGATCAGTTGAGAGTGCAGCTAGTCGTGGCACTGGCAAAAACTGGTGATTTTGAGCTGGCTTACGAGCAGTGCGCGCGCATCGGGGATGGTATCTCTGCCTACGAAAAAATAAAAGTGTTGACACTGGTGGACTGTGAGCAAAAGCAGTTTGATGGGGCGATAAAGCGACTGGATAAGATAGCCAGTGATGCTCCTGATGCAGATGAATTTGCTGGTTATATCAAAGCCCTGGTATATAAAAAGTGGACTTTAGCTGGCTGGTTGCAAGGTCGGTATGTTGCCAGTCAGAAGCTTTTGGAGCGGTGCAGTAAACAAAATAATGACAATGGTTTTACCACTTTGCTTGGCTCCGTTAGTAGAGCTGCGCTGTCTTTTGTTGTCTTTAATTTGTCGTTGTTGTTTGGCTTGGTATCTATTTGCTCCCTGGCAATGGACCCAATTGGACGACGCTATCTTAAAAAAACAGAGTTACAGACTGGCCTGTTTTGTGCACTTTTTTTGGCTGTTGAAGCCGGTTTCATTGTCTACTGTAATGATATTTGTTTTTGGATCTTTAGTGCCAATTACAAGCACGCTCTTTATCATGTCGGGCTACTTTTGAGTATTGTTGCCTGGTGCTGCATGGCTCAAAAGAAGCAGCTTATCTTTTTGAGATTTATTCTGGCACTGGTCATTGCCGGCTTGTCACTGCTTGAGCTATTGATTTTTTTGCACAAGCATCCATAGCTGGTTTTATGTGCGATAGCTTGGTGCGTAAGACGCTCTGGTAGCGGGCCTGTCCGCGGCGCGCTTTGGGTCGTTTCGCCGCGGTCCTCGCAAAGGGGGCCAGGGGGGGCCCCTCTTCTGGGTTTCTTGTCTTATTATGTATTTTCGTCTGCTTTGCGGCCTCTCAGCGTAAGTATCGATCTATAGCATTTGTGTTTGGCTCAATACTTTTCGCACTGCTATATTCCGAATGGCTTCGTTGGTTTTATCCGCGTCATTGATGAGCTGTCCGGATTTGGTTACGATGTAATTTTTATACTCTCAGCTACACCACCTGAGGTATTTTCTATGGGCAGGATTCAAGAAGAATTTGACGCAGCGCATCAGAAGTTTTGAAGAACGTTGTCCATCGACTCTGGCAGTCGAGTACTGGAGTCCAGATTGTAAACCTGAGAGCAATCGCAACTCGGCTCAACCACAGAAGGTATGATCAAAAACGGCGACAAAATTAACAGTATCCAGTTGATAGCGCTGGCTATTTCGCAGACAGATAATCCTAATTTGACTGCTGAGCGCTATGACCGCTTTTTGGCTAGCTTGCGCAAGGGCATCTAATGCGAGCGTCTGGCTGGAGTCCTTGGCTTTGTTTCGCCCACACCAATGCCCTCTATGACATCATCCATGATGCCACTTACACCTGAGTATAAAAAGCCTGCTTTGTAGACGCCTTTGTCTTTATAGCCACTGGGGATGGCAAAGGTGGAGTCTGGTACTTTGACTGGTTGGAGCAAATCAGTAAGTACTTGCCATCGTTTGGTGCCATTGGGCAGTTTATCAATCATCTGGATCGGCAGTCCGGGTAGTTCTGGCAATGTACTGGTGGCTGTGATGAGCTTTATCACTTCTGGCGGCAACTTTATATCGACAGCATCGACAACATAATTTTGCACATCGAGAGGGACACCTGAGACAAAGAGGTCATGGCCACGGTTTTCGCCAGCATAGATATACTGTGTGGTTTTAATGCCGAGTTTTGGCAGTGTTGTCTGGTGTTTGCTCAGTAGTTTGCTCAAATTACAACTTGAAGTAGTACCGACGCGGTTGTCGCAGGACTTAATGTATTGCTTGAATGTGGCATGACAAAGCTCTTTTGAGTCATCGTGCCAGATTTGCATGTCCCAGGTCGGGGCCTTGGCTACAATGGTATAGGCAAAAGAAGCGCTCTTCAGGCGGATTGCCTTTTGCGTCATAAACACTTCGTACTGTCCGCCCATTGCTGTTTTAAAGAGCATCTTCCAGCCATCAGCGCCGCTCTGGGGGCTTGCCTGGGCGCCACTGCCGTACCACAGGGCAATGAGCAAAAACAGCAGCAATTTGGCTGTATTTGAGGCGATTATCAAAACTGATTTTGTCAGCATCTTTGCTACACTTTCTATTTGTCGCAACACCATAATGTCAGGACGACTGTGAAAATCACTAAACATAAAGATAGCGGCAAATTCTCAGATGCATCCTCTCAATTGCCAATCAATTTATTGACTGGTTTGCTTTGTGCTGGTCTGACAATGAGCTCCACAGCACCGGGCGCAGTTGCCCATAGTGGTAGTGGAGAGCTGGTCTCTGCTCAAAAGAGTAGCAAGGAGACGGCAGCTAGCGCTCCCTGGGACCTCTTTAAACTGGCGCTCAGTCCGGCCTATGCCAATCCCGCCAATCTCTCTATTACAGTAAGCGGTGGCTATCGCTATGTCAAATCAGACGGTCTGCCCGATCATTCCACCGGACAATTCCCTAATCAAGGCAATCCTAATAGCATCTCAGAGCAGTCGTATTCGTTTAAGATGCCGGTCAATGGTCGCTTAAACGGCAATATCACAGCGCTTAATCACTCGCCATTTGGGGTGGCGATAAATGGTGTTGTATTTGATCCTGGTACTGCTGAGTACTGGAATAATGACCGATCCAGTGGCTGGCACATGGAAGCAATGTATCTGGGGCAGCGCCTTGGTCTGGACTGGAGTAACGCCCATGTGCAACCTAATGGTGCATATCATTATCACGGGCTACCCGAGGGTATTCTGCAAAAATTTAAGAGCGCTGGTAAGCCCGTATTAGTTGGTTGGGCTGCCGATGGCTTTCCTATTTATGCGCAGTATGGTTACAGGAGTGCCCGGGAGGCGTCTGGCGCCCTCGTCAAGCTCAAGTCGAGCTATCGTCTCAAGCGGGGGAATAGGCCCGGCGGCAGTAGCGGGCCAGGTGGCACATATGATGGCTTATACGAAGAAGACTTTGAATATGTCGCTAATTTGGGTGACTTAGACCAGTGCAATGGGCGCACTGGTGTCACACCGGAGTATCCGCAAGGGACTTACTATTACGTTATCACTGAGACTTATCCTTTTATCCCGCGTTGTTATCACGGTACTCCAGACCCTAGCTTTGAGCGCCGTCCTCCAGGCGGTGGCCCGGGCTCTGGCAGACCGGGCATGGGTGGACCAAATGGTGGTCCTGGATTTGGCCGGCCAGGTATGGGCGGACCAAACGGAGGTCCAGGCTCTGGCAGACCAGGTAGGGGTGGACCAAACGGCGGTCCGGGCTTTGGTAGACCAGGTATGGGCGGACCAAACGGTGGTCCAGGCTCTGGGCCGGACGGACCGCCACCTGACAGTCAATAATTAGTGCAGTTGTTTTGAAATTTTAGCTGAGGATACGCAATGCCTTTTGATCGATCACTTAATTTGGATGGCACTAAACGTCGCAAGCTCTATCCTCCGATAGAGCCCTATAAGACAGGCATGCTCGATACAGGCGATGGGCATAGTGTCTACTATGAGCTGAGTGGCAATCCTGAGGGTGAGCCAGCCGTCTTTTTGCATGGTGGTCCCGGTGGTGGCTGCTCGCCATCACACAGACAGCTTTTTGATCCAGCTAAATACAATCTATTGTTGTTTGATCAGCGCGGCTGTGGTCGCTCCTTGCCTCATGCTGATTTGCAAAATAATACGACCTGGCATCTGGTGGCAGACATCGAGCGGCTGCGCGAAATGCATGATATCGATAAATGGCTGGTTTTTGGTGGTTCATGGGGCTCTACTCTGGCTCTTGCTTATGGTGAGAAGCATCCAGAGCGTGTCACAGCGCTTGTGTTGCGGGGTGTTTTTACTTTGCGCCGCTCTGAACTCGAGTGGTACTACCAGCACGGTGCCTCAATGTTTTTTCCTGAGAAATGGCAGAGATTTTTATCGCAAGTAAGTGAGCAAGATAGAGGCGATATGATCGGCGCCTATAACAAACTTTTGACCGGCACAGATGAAGCCAAAAAGCTTGCCGCTGCTCGTATCTGGAGTGTTTGGGAAGGCGAAACAGTGACGCTTTTACCTGATGCCAGCAATAGTGACCATTTTGCTGAGGCTCAATTTGCTATTGCCTTTGCCAGAATCGAGAATCATTACTTTAGCAATGCTGGCTGGTTGGAAGAAGGTCAGCTGATTAAAGAAGCAAGCAAGCTCAAAGGTATACCCGGTGTGATCGTACAGGGGCGTTATGATATGGCCTGTCCTCCAGTATCAGCCTGGGACCTGCATCAAGCCTGGCCCGACGCGGAGCTAATCATGGTAGATGATGCCGGACACGCCTATAACGAGCCCGGCATTTTGCATCATCTAATCGAAGCCACTGACCGCGGCGGTAAGCCATCACATCTGGTGGCGGCAGCTAAATCGCGCTAGCTTGCCTGGACCACAGCTGCGTCCAGTGGGATTGGCTTGTTGTGCTCGTCTACTGAGACCAATACAAAATTGCCATGAGCGCATAGATGCCTTACTCCGAAGAGCAGATTTTCGCCGTAGAGTTCGACATGTACAGTGACAGATGACTTGCCGCGTTTAACAATGCGTCCGATTACTTCCACCAGATAACCCTGTTTAACTGGTGTCTGGAAGTCTATGCGTTCAGATGATGCTGTCACCATCGACTTGCGAGCATAACGCGAAGCTGTGATAAAAGCGCTTTTGTCCATTAGCTCTAAAGCGTGACCGCCAAAGAGTGTGCCATAGTGATTGGTTTGAGTGGGAAAGACCATCTCGACCATGCGGGTTTCAAATTCTGCAAAATTACCTTGGTTCATACGAATCTCCATATAAATAAAAAAGTCCCTGGCTTAAAAGCAGGAACAAGCGATCGTATGGCGCAGTGGTGCTGCGCTCAACGATTGCCTCCTTGCCTCGAAGAGGTAAACGATATGTGTGTGTTCGAGTGGGTAGTCTGACTGGCAATAAATTGCTTCACAGTTGCGGGACAGCGGTGGAATTACACCACACTTCCCCCACCAGATCGCCTGGGCGATCTCTTTGTTTACCGAACACCGGGTCGGTGCAAGATACTCCTATACTAGTAGTCAGCACTAGCTTAACCGCTTGCCGCCTGGAGTAAGTACAAAGAGCGTGTAAAAATTTTCACAGGTGTAATCTGTTGCTAGAGCAGACCGCTTTAATTCTGCAAATCGTATTGAGTTACTTCATAGCTGTTAGCGCGCCCTTTGTACAGCACAGGCGGCTGTGCTTTGTAGGTTTGCTTTAATCTTGCTTCCAGGGCATCGCTAATTTCGCGAGTGGGCATGAGTTTGGATGATGGGCGGTAAGTATCACGGATAAAGATCAGTCGTTTTGCCCCTTTTGCTTGCTCCTTTTTGAGCAGTTCCATTTGCAGATCAATTACTCCCTGACGTTGCCACCACTGCACATCTTCTTCGTGCTTGACTGGTCGTTTGCCGGATTCGGGACAGGCAAAACCGGTGATTGTAGGCAGAGTCTCGTCCTTGTAGCCATATTCATGCTTTAGATAGTAGGTCAAAATCATGCCAGTAAAATCTGGCGCTGTTATATAAACGCTATCACCAAAGCTACCAGCCTTGATTTGCTGAGCCACTTGGCGCAGTCCTGAGCGGTCCAGGCTGGCCATTTGCTGTACTTCCCAAATAGCACCACTCAGTCCTGATATAAGCAAGGCAATAAGCAAGGCTCTGTTGATTTTGGTCTGAGCTGTGCGGACTACTAGTAGCGCTAAAAGCGCCGAACTAAGCGGTACCAGGGGGCTTAAGTAGCGCACATAACCAAACATATAAGGCGTGACATAGCCAAAGCTGGCACAGCTAAAAGCCAGTATTGAGACAAGCCCAATGACGCGAATATCACTCAATGCCATTTTGATATTGTTAAGTGCGGCTTTGCCTCTGGTCACTATATAAGCTATCAGTGCAATCGGTACGGCGATGATCAGTAAGAGATAGGCTGGCACTACAGGGAGTGGCATTGTGGCGGCCAAGTTGCCAGCAAAGACATGCAAAAAATTTGATAGCGGCGTGGGATCTGCCCACGGTGTGCCGACGTTTTTGTGATAGAGCAAAATCGGTAGCCAGGGCAACAGGGCGGCGCATGCCAAAAGCATGGGAGGCAGAGCGCGCAGGGCATCTTTAGTGTTGCTTTTGACTGCTGCGATGACCGCTGTCAGCATCAATATGCAGAGATAAAAAATACCGGTGTAGTGAGTATAGACAAGTGCGGTGCTCGACAAAAATAGTGGCACTGCTTGTCGCCAGCTGCATTTTGTCGTTAAAAATTGCCAAAATGCAATAATCGTCCAGCTCAAAAGTAGACCAGCTAGAGCGTATGTGCGAGCTTCGTGACTGTAGATAATGGCCAGTGGTGATACAGCTGTAAAAAAGGCGCACACTGATGCTGCTTGCGATGCTCTGGGGCTGGGCTCTGTTAGCCTGAGTGCGAGGAAGTAGCTTGTGGGGATGGAGAGCACGCCAAAAATAAAAGAAGGCAACGCCATAGTGATGCTGTTAAAACCAAAGAGCATGGCAAAAGCTTTGAGCACCAGGAAGTACAGGGGAGGGCTCATCTCGTAGACACGGATGCGCTCAAACATATCAACTAAGTCACTACTCTCTACTACATTGGCGGAGCAGGCATCGTCAATTGTCAGTCCGATGTTTAGTAGAGGCGCTCTCAGTGCTGCCCCCATAACTGTAATAGCCAGTAGTATCAGGTACTTCGCTTTCATTGTTTGGCCTGGCTACTGGTGCGATTTACTTTAAGGTCTTTGCGCATCAGTAGATCAAAGGTACCGCAGGGCTGCAATGTCTCGTAATTGTCTAGAGCCTTGCTCAGTCCGTGTGCTTTGCAGTAAGCAAGCAAATCAAGTTCTTCGGGCATACCAAAGGCTTTTGCCCTACTGACCAGGATAAAGTCAGGATGGTAGCTGTTAAAGTCTTCGTTGATATTGATAAATAACTGACTCAGTTGTTCTTTTGCACTGTTGGACTCTTCTATTGTTTTTGCGTTTTTGATCTCAAACTCCAGCATCGGGATGGCAAAGAGCCAGAGATAGCGAGAGCCTGGCTTAAGGTCAAAGCGCAGTGCGGATTTAAACCAGGGTGTATCTGATGAGTCAAGCAGCATTACTTTATCGCCTGGCTTGGACCAGATTGCCAGTGATTTTTCCCAAGGTGTTGCCCAGTGAGCCTGGACACTTTCGTGGAAGATATAACTACCAAAACAAAATATAGTAGTGAGGGTGATGATTAGACCTGTCCTCAAGGGCACAGACCATTTTTTTGCGATAGTGGCCAGCGCCAGAATAATGGTAAAAGCGACGTAGAGATAAAGTGGAATGTTGTGATATGTCCAGAATTTTTGTTGTAATTCGACAAGCGCTAGTGATGTTGATATCAAAATCAAAAGTGGCGCTCGTAAGTCTTTGCGAATCACTAGTCCAGCCAGGGCAAGCGCTATAAAGTAGGAGCCTATGGCCCAGACAAAGATGAGGTAGACGACTACGTCTTTGACCATATTAAAGCAAGCATAACCGTGCACCAGAAGTGGTGCAATGGAATGAAAGTAAAGATCAGTGACGGCTCTTGGTAATAGGGCAAAGTGCGCTAGATAAATGAGCACGGGCAGGGCGCAAGCAAGGCATTCCGGGCTGATTAAAAGTACAGGGCGGCGGTGGCGCAACTGCCAGTAAAGCTCAAGGACTATGGGCGGCAAAAAGAAATAGGGCTTAAAGCTCAAGGTAAGACCCAGCATCAGACCAATCAATATCGACAGGGCCGCAGGTGCTTTAGCCGATAAGCTTTTGTAGCGGTAAAAACGCAGCAGCACAAAGGGCAACAAAAACAGAGCAAAATAGTGCTCCCTTTGACCATAATCAAAACTGGCGAGGGCATTGAGCAAACAAGGAGCAAGTAGTGCTGGGGCAAATAACTCACCGGCTAGGATTTGACCATCCATCTCTTTATAGATAAAGCCGGAGATGCGATAAGTGAGCCAGAGGGCAAACATTGTCAGTGCTGTGGTAAAGGCGATGCCACAAATGGCCAGGGGTAGCTGGGTTAGCCTGGCAAAAATAGCCGGCAAAGCGCAGACATACATAATAAGGGGCGGATTTAAGTCCTGAAAGTCGCGGTAGGGCAGCTTACCCTCGAGCAAAAACTGTCCAGTTTGCAGATACATGGCGGTGTCGCCCGAAATGGCGTAGGGCAGGCTGAAGAAATGCCAGGCCGTACATAGGCTCAATAAAAGCGCTGCCCATACATAGATGCTAATTTCTACTCTGTCTTGGCTGGGCTGGCAAGCTTTTGCTTGGCCGTGACCGGCAGCTGAAGAATCAGCTGGTAAATCGGCTGGCAATTCGGCTGGAGCAGTCACAGAGTTATGTACCTAAAAATCTTTTGCTAACTAGAAAACAGCAAAAGCTGTTTCACAATAATTTTACGTTAGTTGTCGTACTCTCTATTCACGAAGCACCGCCTGACATTAAGCGCTGAGGTGATTCGAGAGTTTTCCTTGGGGGAGCTTGGCTGGCGCCTTAAAAACGCCAGCCAATTACTAACAAATAACTACTGAGATGCTTTTTTATCTTCAACTTTGTCTTCTATCAGGTAACCAGAACCTAGTACGGTTTTGATCAAATCTTCTTTGCCGATATTTGCAAGTTGACGTCTCAGAGTTTTCATACAAGTGCGCACGGTGTCTTCAGAGGCTTCGCTCTCAGATGGCCAGACCGCGTCCAACAGTGCTTTGGCACCAAAGGGGCGGTTGGGATGGCGCATCAAAAACTCAAGGAGTGAGCATTGTTTGGGCATCAAATGCACTGCGTTTGCGCCGGCTTTGGCGGTGCGAGTCTCAAGCTCCAGGTGCAGACCCTGGATAGTCAGCTCGGTTGGCAAAAGTCCTTTGGGGCGACGCAAAAGGCTGCGGATGCGAGCACTCAGCTCGCGCACATCAAATGGTTTGACCATGTAGTCGTCGGCACCGGAGTCGAGCCCCTCTTCACGATTGATGATCTCGCCTCTGCCGGTAAGAAAAATAATTGGAGTGGTACCGCCATTTTTGCGGTATGTCCTGAGGACATCTATTCCGGCTACTCCGGGCAATCCCCAGTCGAGCACAATGACATCAAATTCAAAACTGCCGAGCATTTGCAGGGCGTCACCGCCGTTATGGACAACTTCCAGGGCGTGATTTTCAAGGGTAAACCAGTCTTGCATGCGCTCTGCAAGTTCTAAATCGTCTTCGACCAGGAGAATTTTTGCCATGACCTATTAAGAAAGAATATTATCCGGTCGCCAGTTGTCTATTATGTTAACCGAGAAAGCGCACATAATAGAACAGTTTTGTGGACAACTTGTGCCAATTTAAATGAGTTAGCAGGGTAAAATCTCAAGAGAAATGACACAGGCTAAGCGATTCTCTCCCAAAATATTGCATAAGGGCCTGGCTCTTGTCCTGACGCCGATAATATTTGAAAGCGTATTTTTTTATCAGCTAGCTCAGCTAGTCACCAGTGCTGAGCAACTTGCTCAGGCTGAAGCACGCCAGAGTACTATCGTTGAGCATACCAACTCTCTAATTTCGATGTTTGTTAATGCTACTGGCAGTATCGCTACTTACATCCTCACCGGCAATCAGACTTATGCTGCCATGGCCAGGCAATCCCGCATTGATGTCAACAGAGAGTTCGATGAACTCAATGGTTTGATTGGCAATGATCCGCGCATGACTGCTTTGACCAGTGAGCTGAAGAACATGTGGGACGAGGAATTTAAAAAAGTCGAAGCAATCACGCCAGCTGTGAATGGGGCTGACATTGCCCAGTCATTTACACGCATGCCTGAAATCCGCCCCTTTATTAAGCGCGCGGGCATTAAAACCAAGGTGATGAATCGCATCCTCGCTCAGCAGCGTCAGTATCTTAATCAGGTACGCGACCGCGAGGTAGCCTCGCGCGAAAAAGTCAAAGAAGCAGTGTTTTGGGGCATTTTTGGCAATTTTATCCTGGCTGTTGTACTGGTACTGGTGTTTTTGCGGGATATCACTGGACGACTTGCCGTACTTGTTGAAAACGCCAGGCGCTTGCCGCAGGGCGAAGAACTCGTCAATCATGTCAGTGGCTCCGATGAACTCTTTATGCTTGATAATGTCCTCCACGATGCTGCCCGCGAAATCAAACAGGCACAGGCAGACAGACAATCAATTATTGAAATGGTGGCGCATGACTTGCGCTCGCCCCTGATGTCTTCGCAGGTTGCCCTTGATTTGCTCGGTAAAGACGCGCAGACGACACTGGGCTCATCTTCGCAGAGACATGTTGAGACAGTCAAACGCAATATCACCCGGCTTGTTTCGCTGGTCAATGATTTGCTCACAGTCGAAAAACTGGAAGCAGGCAAACTTGAACTAGACTTGGAAAATCTCGATATCCACAGTCTTGTCGAAGAAGCACTGCAGAGTGTCAGTGGTCTGGCCAATCAAAAGCAAATTGTCCTCAAAAATGCTGGACATAGTCAGACGATTGTGGCTGACCGCGCCAGGCTTATACAGGTGCTGGTCAATTATCTAGCCAATGCTATAAAATTTTCGCCCAAAAACAGTACTGTCACCGTATTTAGTAGCAAAGAAAATGGACTTATCAAAATTGGTGTCAGGGATGAAGGTCCCGGTATGAGTCAGGAAGAGCAGGAGCGGCTATTTAGCAAGTTTTACCAGACCCGAGAAGGCAAACGCGCTAAAGGGTTTGGGCTTGGACTGGCTATCTGCAAACTCGTAGTCGAATCCCACGGTGGTACTGTGGGTGTTGATAGCGAGCCCGAGCGCGGGGCTGAGTTTTGGTTTACCTTGCCAGCCTGATATTTAAAGTGGTGAGAACCGCAATATTTTACTGCGCCTGCCAACCCAGCCTCTGGATGGAGTCAGTATTTATTTGCAAGACCAGGTGCCGCCAGGTAAAAGTGAAGCGTTTAACCGGCAGATGCAGCTTGAGAGTCTGGCCAGTCAGCCTAACTGGAATGAATTTGTCAAAAAAATTGCGCTCGATTAGTTAGGGAATTGCTCCTTTGGTAATCTGTAATTGACAAGAGTTGTCTTTTGCCGGGCATAAACTTTGCAGGTAAGCATATACTAAAATTTTAAATGGACTCTCAAGGTTTTAGTTACTGGTCATTAGTTGGGCGGGCACCGTATCTGGTGCGTTGGATGGACGATTTGAATTCGCCGCAGAAAAAAGCAGAATTGTTGGAAGAACTGGCAGCACTTGAGGCTTGTTGCGGTGACTACTTCTTTGAGCTGCTCCCCACTTTAGAGCAACTGGCCCTGGTCTGCCACACTAGCGGCGCCTGGCAAGAAGCTGCGACCTATTATTTGCGTGTTATCGAAATCCGTGAAATGGCTCAAACCAGTGATTTACCAGAGCATGATCTATTAGGATTGGTCAAGGCACAACATAGTCTCGGATTGCTTTACCGCGTGCAAGAGTCATTTAGTCAGGCCCATACTCATTACAAAAAAGCGCTGGCTTATTCTTCTATGCTTTATGGTGCCAGACATTTTAAGACTATAGAGATGCAAAATTATTTGAGCGGGCTTTATTTTGCCTGGGGCAAATGCGATCTTGCTGCAGCTCTACTCAAAAACTCACTGGCATTTTACGAGGAAGTCCTCGGTCCCGATAATGAGACCGTGGCTATGACTCTTTATGCGCTTGCACTGATTACAAGAGAGAGTGCTCCCGATAGTGCCAGTGCGCTTTTTAAGCGATCTACCAATATTTTGCATATAGATCTAGCTCGTCTGACCATGGAAGACCCGCATGATTTTGTCATGGGTCTGATGCAAATATCGCGAGATCGCTTCAGGCAAGGCAATTTTGCCGAGGCCGAGCAACTCTTCAGGCAGTCCCTTGTGCTGGAACTAAAAGAAATCTGGCCTGGGCATCCCCTGGTTGCGGATAGCTTTCAATTGCTTGGTGATCTCTATCGTAGCTTTGGCATGACACCACAGGCGGAGAGTATGTACCAAAACGCTTATCGCTTGCGCAGTGCAATCTTTGGTAGTGGCCACCTGCAGGTGGCCGCTACTGCCCATGCTCTTGCCGTGCTACTCTCTGACTTGAGGCGTTATCAGGAGGCCGAGCCTTATATTGCTCAAGCGTGCAAGATTCGTGCAAGCGGCGGATTTCCGCCGGTGCTGGCTAGCTCTCTCAAAGTGCAGGGGGCAATTTTGCGACATCTCAATCGTCTCGATGAGTCCGAGGAGGCCATGACAAAAGCGCAGGAGATTCTGACTAGATACGGCAGCGCTCACGAATTAATATGAAATCTAGAATACCCTTGAGCAAGCCTCTGTCATTACTTGCAAGTGAATTACACAATTGCTTCCGAGTGCTTTTAAATAGCCAATTCGATACTCTGCTACTCTAATGTGGTGATGCTAGACTGGGGGTAATAAGCATCTAAGTTACCCGATGTCTGCGGGCTTGTTTGCCTCGATGTAGTGAATGAACAGTAGGTGTTATTCACTCTATTGGGGACGCTGACTTCCTTGGTTCTTTCAAAAATCGCCGCAACCTTACTCTGGGGTTGCAATTAGCTATTTTCGACTGAGGCATTGGGTTATAAAATTAAATGGTGTTCGCTCGGGGAGTCAGAATGTTACGAGTTCAGATAGTGGAAGACTACGAGGTCAGCCGGTTGGGCTTGAGGCTTATGCTCGAGCGACAGCCCGGCTTCGAAGTCGTCGCTGATTCTGAAGATGGAGCCTCTGCCATAGCCCAGTACGAAGAGCATTTGCCTGATGTCGTCGTGA
This sequence comes from Candidatus Obscuribacter sp., assembly GCA_016718315.1. Lineage (GTDB taxonomy): Bacteria > Cyanobacteriota > Vampirovibrionia > Obscuribacterales > Obscuribacteraceae > Obscuribacter. The sequence continues at coordinate 733,342 of JADKDV010000005.1, forward strand.
TGGATTTGCAGTTGCGTGATGAGCGCGCTGCCGTCACAACCATATTGATGAAGCAGCGCTGGTCAGACGTACGGATTTTGATTTTGACTGCTCATGACGAAGATGAAGACATCTTCGAAGCCTTTAGCGCCGGAGCTGACGGCTATTGCGTCAAAGAAGTGCCCACTGCCGAGCTATGCTTTGCGATACAGGTAGTGGCTGATGGCGGCACCTGGATCGATCCACGTATCGCTGGTCGGGTGCTTAATATCTGGACCAAGCATCCAGAGTGGCGCAATAGCGCCAAGCTTGGTTTTGGTAAAAACGGACCTGAGTTAACCAGCCGTGAGTTAGATATTTTGCGTCTGGTTGTAGAGGGCAAGCGCAATAACATCATTGCTCAGGAGCTGGCTGTCACCGAAGAAACAGTCAAAACCTATGTCAAGCGACTGCTCTCCAAGCTGGCTGTCAACGATCGTACGCAGGCCGCTGTCAAAGCTATCCGCGAAAACTTGATCTGATTCAATCAGTCTGGCCAGGGAGCCACAGCCTTAATATCACCGCTCAGGAGCGGGCCGACGTGGTCCAGTATGTCCTGGTATTGCTTATGGTCGGGGCTATAGCGCAAGATGCCCTGACCAACAACTCCATCTGGCCCAGTCGCTTTTAGCTTGAGCACGATTGTGCCGTCTGCTTCTCGCCAGCAGACGCCGATTGATTCTTCTGGGTTGTTTTGGCTATCTGCCGTGGGAGACATGTGCAGGTACCTGGAGTGCTGTCGGCTTAGATAGTACAATTTTTTAGCTGGCTAGTCAGTGCTTAACTGTGGGGTAAAATGCTCAATCAAGCAAAAGTGCATCATGTGGCGATTATCTGTTCTGATTATCCAAGGTCACGGCACTTCTATACTGAGATTTTGGGCTTTGAAATAATTTCAGAGGTGTACCGTGAGCCAAGGCAATCCTACAAATTGGATTTAAAAGTTGGTAGTCATAGCCAGCTTGAACTATTCTCTTTTCCTCAAACTCCTCCCCGAGTAACCGGTCCAGAAGCATGTGGGCTGAGGCACCTGGCTTTTGAAGTAGAAGATGTTGGCGAGGTTTTGCGTTATTTGCGCGACTTGGGTGTGGAAGCTGAAGATATCCGTATAGACGAATACACCGGCAAGCAATTTACCTTTTTTAGAGACCCTGATAACCTGCCCCTGGAAGTCTATCAGCGTTGATTTTGCTCAGTTGTATCTATGTTGTGCACACTGATACTTCTCAGGTCTTTTATAAAAGTCTCTCTGGCTGCTGCATTCCAGCTGCCCATGGAGAGATTTACTGCTTTTAAATGGGGCAATTCAGTTAGTATGGATTTGATTGATGGGTCATAAAGCAAGTTGGACAGTGTTAAGCATTCTAGAGCTGGTGCTGATTTTAAGGCGAGCAAATCTCTTTGTACTGTATTGGTGTCATCCAGGCTCAGTATTTTGAGTCCTGGTATTTTGGCAATTAGAGTGAGCTCGTGGGCCGCAACTGGTGTGCCCCTAATCTTTAGGCTGTTTAAGGCCGTGGAGGACTGGATCTTGTTGAGGAGCCGGTCCAGCTGAAAGCTTATACCTAGCTCCAGGGCATTGAGTTTGTTGATTTGCTCGAGCTTGATCAAGCCATCGCCGGTGATATCAGTACGGTCGATTTTTAGACTTTTTAGTCCTGATAGTTTGCTCAAGTCGGCTATGGTCGCATCACCAATGGCGGTATCATTGAGGTTAAGTGCTCGTAGTCCCGTTAGCTGGTCAAACATCGATGGAGTGGCAGTTGCAACATTGAGGTTTTTGCTTAAATCGAGAGTGTCTAGATCGTCAGGCTTAAGTTGTCTGAATAGATTTTGACTGGCTGTAAATATTTTGTTGGGAGCAAAGTAGACATGGGCGTTTTGGGGTAAGACCAGGCTGCCTTGTGCGGGCTGCGCTTCTTTTAATAGATCGCCTGGCTCAACTAAGGCTATTGTACCGGCCGATTTTGTCCTGGGGAAGTTTAATACCAGTTGCCGGACCCCACTGATTTCTTTGACTTCGCTAAAGGGATAATGACGATAAAAATCTGAGAAGAGCCTGGCGTTGTTTTCGCCGCAGAGCTGCTCATCTGTAATCTGGGTAGCATCGTCAGAATTGCTTTGTAGTTTTTTGATCAGTCCAACATCTTGTGGCGCTTGAGTCTTGGGATTATTTGGGCTTTGGCTCTTACTGCTGTTTTTTAAAAACAAAAAAGCTCCAGTACAACCCAAGGCAACTATTGCCAGAGTGGTGAGTATGGCTATGAGCGGCAGTTTTTTTGTCTCAGTCGTTTTAGTGGTTTTGGCTTGTCCTGGCTTTGCTGACTCTTTTTTTACCGTCAGAGCTTCGCTTGCGAGTTGGTCATTTTGTTCTAACTGTCGCATTTTTTTGATTATTTGCTTGAGTTCTGCAAAAGTCTGTATTCTGTTTGCCGGATCTTTAGCCAGCATCTTAGCCATCATGCGCTCCAGTACTGGGGCAAATTCAGTGCCCAGTGAGGCTTCTTTTAGTGTTGGCGGCTTTTCAGTCTGGTGCTTAGAGAGAGTTATCAGGGCGTTTTCGCCGATAAATGGAGGCGCACCAGTGAGCGTCTCAAAGAGGCTACAACCTAGTGAATACATATCTGAGCGACTGTCCAGATTTTGATAAAGTGATTGTTCTGGACTCATGTACGGCGGACTACCGCAGATTTTTTGATTGATTTCGCCACCGGTGCCGGTGGCTTCGGTGGCCAGACCAAAGTCCACGATTTTGACAATAAATTGAGTGGGGTCGACTGTTTTTTGCAACATGATATTGCCTGGCTTAATATCGCGGTGCAAGAGTTTTATTTCTTCGCCATAAGCCAGACCTTCAGCGACTTGCTCAAATATTGCCAGTGCTAGCGCCACTGGTAGCGCACCTTCTCTTTTGATCTTGTTGCTCAGTGGCTCGCCATCGATAAAGTCCATAACAAAATAAGGCAGCCGGTTGTCTATTAAGCCCAGATCGTAGACTTTGACTAGATTGGGATGCTCAAGGCGCGATAGGACTTTTGCTTCGGTGACAAATGCTGTCCAGGATTCTCTGCTGATGCGGCTGGTTTTAAGAGTTTTGAGTGCAAGAGTGCGGCCTAGCGTCTGGTGGAATACTTTATAAACTGTGCCCATGCCGCCACTGGCCACAGTCTCGTCGACTCTGTAGCAGCCGCCGATTATGTCACCAGTATTGAGCTGTCCGTCTTTATTCATCAACGTATGATTTCAAATAGGTCTTCACTGCTAACTTCTACTTCGCGTGGTCTCAGGGCCTGAGCAAATTTTTGCATATCCTCGTTGGACCAGTTCATTTTGGTGGCATGAATGATTTTGAGCTCTGGAAATTTAGCAAGAATTTTATAACACTGAGGGCTGAGTTTTATACAACGCGATATCTCAATCTTTTTTAGTTTGAGATGTTGTAATTGAGCCAGTTGTTGATCGCTGATGTTGGCGCCGTTGATATTGAGCTGCTCCAGTGATGTAAGACGGGCTACGGAGGCGATATCTTCCGGCGATAGTTTTATATCGGAGATGCTTAGTACTTTAAGTTTGCCGTCTTTGTCTTGAGCCAGCGTGCTAAGAGTCTTGCTAATGGGAGCGATACGATCCACTGAGAGGTGGCGCAAACGGTGGATAAAGCGACATTTGCTCAGGGGCTCATCTTGGACATCAATTGAGCCAATTTCGGCTTTTTGCAAGTTAGGAAAGTTATCCAGCAATTTGACACAGTCGCTATTTATGGAAGAACCCTGAAACTTTAGTGTCCTTATGGTTTTTATATGTTGCATCTGTTTTATGGCGTCTACAGTGACATAGCCGCTGCGCACACATTCTATGTCGGTCAATTCGTTGTCACCAAATTTGGCAAAATTGGCAGGATTGGCTATAAAACCTTCCAGTGGCATAAATACTGTCTGAGCAGTAAGTGGTGCCTCCAGATAACCTTGCGCCGGCATTTTGGTGACTTTCAGCTTGGCATTATTGTAATTTGAATCATAGCGGGCAAACAGACCCAGCGAAAAGTCTTTGGGAAAGAAGAATTTTTTGACGATAATACCGTCTGCCCTTGGTCCGGTAGCACTCAGTACCTTTATGGCTGCTAACTCGTCGCTCTTAAAGTTTTTGATTTGTTCTGGCTTGCCTCTGCCCCCGTGCTCCAGTGGATCAATATCTATCGATGGCATATTTCCTAGCGGTAAACCTTCGGGCTGCGATTTTACCACTGGTGGCGCCGCCTGTTTTGTTGGTTTGGACCACAAAAAATAAATGGTAGTTGGCAATGCCAGTAGCAAAAACACAGCACTCACTATTAACAGCAGTTTTAAGGTGCTGCTATCAGTCTCACCTGCCGATTGTTCTTCGCCTTCTTTTGTGATTGCGCTTGTCTTTTCGCCTGTCCTGCCGTGCCTCTGTGTACTGGTCTTTGGCGATACAGAGAGACTGCCTTCTTCCAGTGCATTTTGTAGTGATTTTAATTTTACTGCCACTGTCCGTAGTGACAGTGGGCGGTCTTCTTTTTTTATCGACAACATTGATTCGACTAATTGTTCTAGCTCAGGCGGAAAGTCAATTAATGAGACGCGCTCTGATAGCAGTGGAGCTTTTGTGGATGATTTGAGCATCATTGTCATCACAGCATTGTCACCCATGATAGGTGGCTTACCGGTGAGAGCCTCATAAAAGACACAGGCATAACTATAGATATCACTGCGCGTATCAACTGGTTGTCCTGTGCATTGCTCTGGGCTCATGTAAAGTGGGCTGCCAAATACTTCACCTGTAGCCGTAAGATTTTGCCCTTCTTTTTGGGTTAGTTTGGCAATACCAAAATCTACCAGCTTGACCAGTTCACTGCCATTTGTGCTCTCAAGCATGATATTGTCAGGCTTGATGTCTCGGTGGATGATGCCATGATCATGGACAAATGCCAGGGCTTCGGCTACCTGTCTAAATATATTGAGCGCGTCCTTGAGAGACAGTCTACCTCTCGCTTTGATCTTTTGACCCAGGGACTTGCCCTGTAAAAGCTCCATCACATAGTAAGGGTATTGATTGTTGTGGATGCCTAAATCTGTCACCTGAATAATATTGTTGTGTTTGAGGTGCGCCATAGACTGTGCTTCGTTTTGGAAGCGTTGCCAGTCGGTGGGGGTAAAGTTACCTTTGGACAGCATTTTGAGAGCGAATTGCTTTTGCAAAATGATATGTTCGACAGCAAAGACTGTGCCCATACCGCCTTCGCCAATCAGGCTGATAACACGGTAAGTGCCACCGATGATATCTTCTGTTGCGTTTGACGCTGGCATTCCTACTCCGCCGCTCCAGTATTGCCTTTATTCCCGTTTGTACTGATTTATGGAGGCTTATTTGGGTGGCATAGATTAGTTATAGTGATATCTTTGGTGAAGTGTCTCGGGAGGATTTAAAAATTGCAGCAAAGCCGTGCTCGGATTGATATTGTCTTTGCTGTGATTTTGTTTGCTTGCATCACTTTTGTGTTGCAGCCGCCGCCAAAGGCTATTTTTGAAGTGACTGATTTGCCAGAGTTTTATCTGGGTGCCAAATTGTTCATAGAAGGCAGAGCTTCGGCTATTTACGAGACTGCTCAGTTTTTTTCACTACAAAAATTGGTTTTCCCCGCATTAGGAGAGCGCGCCATACCGCTGTATGTGGCTCCCTTTGGTTTGCCATTTTTGTTGCCGCTTTTGATTTTTCCCGCCAGTATCGCCTATATCGCTACAAAGATAGCGATGATCGCAGGCTTTTTGGTTGGGCTCTTTATGCTTTGTCGCCTCTATCAAACCGGTAGTCGCTGGTTTATGTGGCTTGGGGCAATTTTGCCTTTTTCTGGTCCAGTTTGGGAGGCACTGCGTATTGAGCAGGTTTCGCCTTTGCTCTTTTTGTCTCTGAGTGCGCATCTCTATTTTATGGAACAAAAAAAGCCTGTGTTAGCAGCCTTTTGTCTCTCACCGTTTTTGCTCAAGCCGCATCTTGCTGCTACTGTCTGTTGTTTTCACCTTGGCGCCAGGCGCTTCCGCTTTGTTCTGGTATTTGCCTTAATTGCACTCAGTCTGCTTTGTTTTACTTATCTTTATTGTGGCGCTCAGGCCTATAGCGATTATTTTGAGCTGCTCAATTATTCAATGATCAATATGCAATGGATGGCGCCAGAGGCTACGCCGACTTTGCGTGGACAATTGTTGCGTCTGCCTATTGATTCGCAGGCTGTCACAAAAGGCTGTACGCTTTTGTTTGGACTGGTTTTGCTTGGTGTCGTATATGGTGGTCATCTCTTGCGTCAGCGTGACGTGGCCGTTACTACTGCCATGGTGGCAGTGCCTGCCGGTCTGGTATTGAGTTTGCACTGTTATAGCTATGATCTTGTTTTGCTCTTACCGGCTGTAATACTGGCTGTGCATGCTAGTTTGAGCGGTATCAGGCAAAAGCAGTTTAAACCGGCAGACCTGGCGCTCTATTTGCCGCTTTTGAGCTTTATGCTGCCATTTTATGCTTTAATTCACTATATCTTGACCCTGCGCGGCTCAATCATCAACTATCACTTTTTAGCCCTGAGCCTGCTCACTGTCTATTTGATAGTTAACGGATGTAGACTGGCTTGCCAGCCAGATAAGTCCTGACTACCAGTGCGTTATGGATGTCCTCACTTTGTCCTTTGACAAAGTCGCGGTCAAAGACAACAAAATCAGCCAGTTTACCGGGGCTCAGTGAGCCAGTGTAGCTATTGCTACAATTGACCCAGGCACCACCGGTGGTATAGGCCTTGAGTATTTGCTCCAGGGTCAGAGCTTGTTCTATTGCCAGGGCTGGTTTGTCTTTTGTGGTAATGCTTTGTCTTGTCACTGCCACTTGCATGGCGTCCAGTGGATTAAGAGTCGATACAGTCCAATCGCTACCAGCGGCCATTCTTGCTCCACTGCTTGCTACTTCTTGCATGGGGTAGAGTCTCCGGGAGCGCTCAGCTCCAAGCTGAGGAATAGTCAACTGCTCGATATATGGATCTCTAAAAGCCCAGAAAGATTGCCAGTTTGCCGTGACATCGAGCTCTTTAAAGCGTGCCACGTCCGCTTTATCGATCATTTCCAGATGTGCTATTTGATGTCTGAGATTGTTGCTTTTGCTCTTTTGTAGCACTGGTGTGAGACTATCCAGCGCCATGCGCACCGCTCTGTCCCCGATGGCATGCAGGTGTATATTAAAATCAGCTGCCACCAGTTGTGCTACCAGAGCGTTTAATGCTTCCGGCGTCAAATTGGCTTGACCTTCCGGTCTTTCTTTGTTTTGTGGCTTTAAATATGGAGCCAAAAGCGCAGCCGTGCCAGTCTCCAGTACACCGTCGACAAAAATTTTGGCGCCAGTTGCTTTGAGGATATGGGGACTACTGGATTGGTTGATTTTTTCTCTGAGTGCTATGAGTGCTTTGACCTGGCTTACTGGGTCCGAGTTATCTGTATGCAGAGCCAGTGTCACTCTCACATTGAGCGCTTTGGCCCGGGCCAGCCTTTGATATGATTCGACCACATCAGCAGTGGCATGAGCATCCTGGATACTGGTAATGCCAAAAGAATTGGCCATTTTGACTGCATCTTTGAGTGCGGCAGCGCGCTCAGCAGGAGCCGGTCCCATTGTCACATCATCAGCTACGATTAGAGCTTGCTCTCTAAATACGCCACTCAAGCTACCATCGGCAAAGCGTTCACTCATCTCTTTTGAGCTGGCTTGACTGTTTAGTTTGGCTAGCGTCTCTGGCTTTATCAGTGCTATCGCTTTGCTATTGAGCCAGACTGTGTGACCGTCTTCGGAATGTAGGACGACAGGTTTTGTGGAGCAGGCACGGTCGAGGTCGACGCGGGTCAGGCTATCGCCAATAAGAGCTGGCAGTGGCAAACCATTGCCAACAATACAGTCTGTGCGGGGATGGGCATTGTTATAACTGGCCAGATGCAGCAATATTTCTTTTTTGTCTTTTGAGTTTTTTAAGTTGAGCTGCAAAAACTCTACAGCGCCTTCTGCTAGATGCACATGGCTGTCATGTAGTCCCGGCAAAATCAGTCTTTGACCAGCGTCATAAACCCGGGTGGCTTTTGAGTTTTTTAGTTGCTCGCTTGTGCCAATCGCTACAATTTTGCCCTGTCTGATAACCATGGCTTCTGCCTCTGGGCACAGGGGATCCATGGTCTTGATATGGGCATTTAGCACCAATAAGTCGGCTTTAGCTGGTGCTGCTAGAGCCTGAGCGGGCAATAGCGCAAGACCTAATAGAGCGATGTATGGGGCAGCTTGGCGGTGGCGCATGGGCCATCCTGTTGATTAGTTATTCTCTGCCAGGTATGCGCTTTTGAGCGCAATGTAGGCGATACAGCCATAAATGGCAAAGAGTAGTATAAGACCAATCATTGGAAATTTCGTTGCCACCTTAAAGAAGGGGCGAATCATGATATCGAGAAATAAGATGCCAGTAGCAGCATTCATGGCGGGTCTCCGTGGGTCTCTTTGATTCCCATCATAATGCGGCTGCAAGGGTTAAGGTGTGGTTATCAAAATCGCATTGTTATGCGGTTTTTACTGATACCAGCTAAAGCCGAGGAAATGCATGGTCCATTTATCGAGCAAGATGGCAAGCAGACAGCCCGCAAAGATAATTGGTCCTAGGGGGATGAGCTTCTTTTTGGCTTTATCCAGCTCTGACATATCAAAGCCCTCGGTCATATCCACGCCAGCAAAGACAAATGACTTGAGTAGTAGCCAGAAGCCCTTAATTTGCTGTGGTGGTATTGATTTGAGGATGAGGACCATGGCCACAAGTCCATAGCAGAGGCTGAAATAAAACATGCATAGTAAGAATTTGATCATGCCAAGAATGGCTCCCACAGCTGCCATCATCTTGACGTCGCCAAAGTGCATACGCTTGCCCGGATTGGGAAACATCATAATGCCCGCAGCCAGCGCATAGCCGAGTGCAGCTTCGACCGCGCCCACATTGTGAAAGCCGGTATATATGCCGTTATAGTAGCCATTGAGTGCAATGCCAATCAGGGCTGAGGGAAAGGTCAGCCAGTTATAAATTTTGCGCGTAGCCAGGTCTGTGCCTGCACCAATGGCGGTGGCAACTAGAGCAAAGAGTTCCTGGGGCGATATATCCAGTCCTGCAATCATGAGCATGCTGCCACTACTTCGATTTCGACTGAGACATCGCGAGGCAATTTAGCTACCTGGATGGTTGAGCGGGCTGGTTTGTGATCGCTAAAAAACTCACTGTAGACTTTATTCATCTCGGCAAAATCGTCCATGCTTTTTAAAAATACAGTGGCCTTTAGCACGTTGGTTAAACTGCTGCCAGCGGCATCGAGCACATTTTGAATGTTATTCAAAACCTGTCTGGTTTGCTCCACGATACCGCCATCTACGAGATTGCCAGCGGCATCAAGTGGAATTTGACCGGAGAGAAAAACAAGACCGTTGTGTTTAATTGCTTGCGAGTAAGGACCAATAGCCTGGGGGGCTTTTGGTGTGGAGACGACCTCGGGCATGGGTAATCCTTTGTAGTAAGTTAAAAGTGTAGTAAGTTAAAAGCACTAGTAAGTAATGGTAAAGGACAAAATTTTGCTGCAAATATATTACAGCCTAAAGCTGCCGCTTAAAGCAAAATGCCCAATTGCAAGCACTTATACACCTCAAAATGCAAATATCAAGAGGTGTTGCGATGATTTGTGGGCGTCACAAAACAATTAACTAGAGCAGGTCTCGTTTTTGTGGATTTTATAGGCCAGGTATAACGCGGTTGCCCTGCGGTCTGCCCATTTCGTTTTCAAGGATATAACGTGCGTTTTCGGCACTGCCAAGATAGCGACCGCTATAGACAAAAGCCTCAAAAGCAGCAGGAAAATCAGTTTGAGCTAGAGCGACTTCTTCGGGGCTGTAATACCCGACAAATTGTCCGTGCACTGTAGCTGGTTGAAATCCTGGTCCGGGAGGTTCGGGTAGTCCATTGGGGGTGCCAGCACCACCGGAAGACGTGCCACCACTAATAGCTCCTTGAGCTAGAGCAGCAGCGGCTGCCTGAGCCAGGGCTGCGGCATCAAGACCTTCACCACCATAATTGTTACGGGCGTGGCCACGGTTAGTGTCTGCCCATTCCGCTCCGATGTACTCATCTCCACCCCAGGCGCTGGGCATGAGGCTGCCGTGACCGGTGGTTAAACCTTGATCGCGGATACCCTGAATACCATTGTCAATGCGGTGTGAAGCGTTGAAACCAAAATATGGGGGTAGTCCATTGGCGCCTTCGTCACCGTAGATCAGCTCGGCGGCACCACCGGCTTGGTCGACAAAGCTATCCATCTGTACGGGCGGCAATTGTCTGCGAGAGCGGTTGCGCTGATTGCCACCGAGGAGCTGGTTGAGCACCTGTCCAGTGACAATGTCTCCGACGTTTTGGGCTCTAGCTGGCAGCATCTGGGTGCCAAGTGCACTCAAGACAAGCAAGGCAACTAGAGGTTTTTTTGACCGTGCCCTTTTTGTATTGATTTTGTTTGAGGATTCGATTTTTCCTCTCTTGGTAAACATGATGTTTTGCCTCGCGCGCTCAGTGTATATCGATATAGTCAATTAAAATCCACTATTGCCAAAGGTGCCAAGCCCGGGAATAGTGCCACCAACTGTGCCGCCACCGGAGCCAAAAGTGATGCCACCACCACTGCCACCAATAGAGCCGCCGCTGATGCCGCCGCCACCTACGCTAAGACCGCCTCTGACGCCGCCTACACGGCTGACGACCTGACCTGTGCTCGGTACGATAGAAACGTGTCCACCGCCGGGCAGCATTGTCGTAATGGCCTGGTCTAATCTACTTGTAAATTGGGGCGCACCATTGTTTTGACTGCCCCAACCAAAAACAGGAGCGAGACCGCCTGTGGATGTCAGTGGTAGCTCCAGACCAAAAGGATGAATTGGGCTATTTAGACCGGGATCGCGGTTGTAGAGTTGTTTGGTGCTAAATGCTGTCTCGCGCTTGTCGTACTGACTATAGTCTCTGGGAGCGGCCCCGGTCTCATAGCTGCCCCGTCCGACATTGCCTTTGGCTCCCAGGCTGTTATTGGCCTGACCAAGGTTGGGCGAGATATAGCCCATGTCGTAATTGGTGGACATGATGCCGGATGTATCGTAGCCCTGAGCCTGACAGGCAGGAATAGCAGTGGCAGCGATGAGTAAGGCTAATGATTTTAAAAATGATGATTGCATATGCTAAGCCTCACGCTTACTTAAGGGCCAAAGCCAGTGCTATAACGAGTGACGGTGTTAAAGTCCACCGAACCGGTGGAGACCGAAGGCAAGGCCTGTCTGCCACTATTGATAAAACCACCGGTGAGGCGTCTGCCCAGGTCGTCGATCAGGTTGTTGCCAGCCCGTCTCAGTCCATACATGCTGTCGTAATATTGCTGCGGTCCAGAGCCAAAGCCATAATCCAGGTGACCGCTATTGCTGGCGGTGACTGGCATCGGGGCATTGCTCTCGACGCTATTGGGTGCCATAAGTCCAGTACCAGCACTGGTGATGCCAAAGTTGTCACCACGTCCTGCCATCGGATTGTTTTGTCCGGTGACCATGCCGTCCTGGATATTGCCCATGCCTTGATTACCAAAGCCGGTGCGAAAGCTCGTCCTGCCGATAGTGCCGCCGTCACCCATGGACGCTGGTCCACCGGCTGGAGCAAAGCCACTAATTTGGACATTGTTGCCGGGAGCACCAGGCAATGAAAGTGTGCCCACTGGTCCATTAGCACCCATGGTCACACCGCCCGTCGCACCATTGCCTAGATCAAATGATTGAGCTTGAGCCTGGCTCGCTGACAGAGCTAATGTGGCTAATGTTGCCACCATTAATGAAGCACCTTTGATGATGCTACTTCTTGAAAACATTGGCGTAGTTTTTGTCATAAGCTGGCCACCTGATGACCGTAGCGATAAGCATGAGTTGTTGGATAGTAAAGAAGGCAGGAAGCAAAAGGCTCCCATCTATTTACCCTTTATACTGTGCCCAAAAAGCGAGCACATAAATCGGGTCATTTGGCAAAATACTAAGTCCGGCAATGGTCATTGTCAATAGGCTACTTTGTTTTACAGGTTAAATCTCTGCCAAAAGCGGCATGCTCTCGGTGTGTTAGCTTAGAGTGCCAACGAGGATGAGCCCTTTGATTTATTTGGGGATAGAGACCAGCTGTGACGAAACCGCCTGCGCCCTGGTGCAGGACGGGCGCAAACTCTTAGCCAGCCGTCTGGTCTCACAAACCGAGGTGCATAAACAGTTTGGCGGCGTGGTGCCGGAAGTCGCCGCCCGGCGTCATCTTGAGGCCATCAATATACTTTTAGCGGAGATGTTTGAAGAAGCCAATCTGCCCCTCAAAGATGGACTGCCTCAGATTGACGGTGTGGCCTGCACCAATGGACCGGGGCTTATCGGCACTTTGCTGGTCGGTCTATCCACCGCTAAAGCGCTGGCCTGGGCCCTGGATGTGCCTTTGCTTGCCGTGGATCATATCCAGGCTCATGTTTGTGCCAACTACATAGGCACTGATTTAGAGCCGCCTTTTGTCGCGCTTGTGGTCAGTGGTGGGCATACTCAGATCATGCATTTTAAGTCTTATACAGAGTGCTCCATCCTCGGGCAGACTCTGGATGACGCCTCGGGTGAAGCCTATGACAAAGTAGCCAGACTTTTAGGTCTGCCCTACCCCGGCGGACCATCTATAGATAAGCTCGCCACTCAGGGTAACCCCAGTGCTTTTCCTTTCAAAGAGGCCCAGGTCGAGGGGCTGGATTTTAGCTTTAGCGGACTTAAAACTGCGGTAATGCGTACTGTGGAAAACCTTAGCGAGCCTATACCGATTGCAGATCTTGCCGCTTCTTTTCAGGATGCGGTCAATCGAGCGCTATTTCGTAAGACTATCAAGGCTGCTCAAAACCTTGAATTGACTCGCATTGTGTTGGCTGGTGGTGTCGCTGCTAATAGTGATTTGCGCAAGAAGTTTGAGTCTGCGTCTGGGTTTACGCTATATCGGCCAGCGTTGTCGCTCTGTACCGATAATGCTGCAATGGTTGCCAGTGCTGCGTTTTATAGTGGTCGCGTTGCGCCTTTGACAATTGGAGCATACTCGCGTGGTTACCAGATTGCCCAGTAATTAACGGTTTGGGAAGAATTCGTCATGCACGTTCCGATATGGAGATTGCCATATTTCTATGGTGATTCCCTTAGAGCCGTCATCCTGGATATCCCGCATTATGTCTCTTGTGGTAGCATGGCGATATTGAATCTTCTGTTGGCAGCCCTCAGTTACTATGAGCTTCGCTCCAGGCGCAACTAAGGAAACCCCCATATCACAGGTGGCACGCTATGGTTTTCCAGGATAAGGACATTATTTGCAGAGACTGCAGTAAGACTTTTGTCTTTTCGGCCGGCGAGCAAGAATTTTTTAGCACTAAGGGCTTGGTCAATGAACCCAAGCGTTGCCCAAACTGCCGTATATTGATGAGAGTGCAACGTAATGGTGACGATCCTGGTCGTACAGCTGAGGTTGCCTGTGCCGAGTGTGGCTCTCCTACTCGTGTGCCATTTCAGCCCAAGGGTTATAAGCCTGTTTATTGCACATATTGCTTCCGCACTCGCAAAGGTGGCGAGGACGATGTGGCCAAGGACGACGACGTCGCCCAAATTGCCAGCGCCTAGTCTTTTGTCAGGGATTTTTTGCCAATTTTGGGGACTTTTAACTACCCCTTAGCCTGGCTGTTCAAATTAAGGACCAAATATAAGCTCTGCCGTTAGAGTCAGTCTTTTGTCGGGCAAAGAGCAAATATCCTTCTCTATATCGTGTGATTTGCCGGGCTGACCAATGGGTGTAAGCGAGATTTTGCTCCAAGAATCTTTATTTGCTCTTCAACATAATTTAGTAGCGGAGATGGATGCGTATAATAGCTCTGTAGCGTTGAAGCCCGTTTGGTAATCAAGGGTTTCGTGGGTTAGGTTAGGAGTCGCATGCCTGAAAATACTGAACCTTGTCCCAGTTGTGGACGTCCCACTCCGGTTGGGACCCGCTGTGTTTATTGCGCTACAGTCACGGATCTGGACTTGAAGAGTCTCCAGCTTGACTATCTCAAGCAATCAGATTCCAAAGTCGCCGATGAGCCGATTCAACACTCGGTGGTGGTTGTTGTACAAAAAACCGGTCAGAGATACTGTCTCAAAAGCTCAAAAGTGAAGATTGGAAGAGACCCATCCAATCAAGTGGTTATTCCCGATGATACTTTTACCTCAAGGCACCATGCCTGGATCACTTTCGAAGATGGTGATTTTTGGATTGAAGACCTCGGCTCTACCAATGGCTCTTTGCTCAATGGTCACCCAATCGTCAAGCGTCAGGTCCTTTCGGCTGGCGATAAAGTACGGGTTGGTCATACTGAGCTTACATTTGACATCGAGAAGAATTAGGGGAGAGGCGGTCCACAGTCATGGCTGATACAGGTGGAGCAAACAGGATCGAGCTGGAAAGCCAGATTTTGTGCGCGGCTTTAAGGGCAAGTTGGGCTGACAATGATGTCCCGGGTCAGGTCAATTCTTGCAGTGAGCTATATCAGCTCTTTCCTGACCTTGTGCCAGATTTAAGACCCAATCAAAAAGAATTGCCTCGCAATCATTACCAGGATCTTGGTATTGACTGCGATGTGCCGCCATCAATTGTCGTAGCCGGATTTTTTAAGGCAGCTAAGCAGTTTTTGCGCCAGTACAATCCCAAAGAATTGCGCCAGGAGTACTACCATGTGCTCGATGCTGGTTTTGTCCTGCGTAAGCCTAGATTGCGCCTCTCGCATGACTTGATTGTCAGCCGCGCTGAGCTGATTGCCTCGAGTAACATCCCTGATGATGGTACTTTTGAGCTCATGGCGGCTCAAGAAGTACGTCCTCCTCAGCCACTTATGGTTACGACTCAACCCATTGTGCATCAGCCTTTGCCGATGCTTGTGGAACTTATGAAAGAAGCGCAGTTTGTGGGAGCGGCTGAAGTGCAGGCTCTTACCAACCAGATGCGCAGCTTCCCTGATGTTTCTTTAGCTGAGTTGGTATTGTCGGCTGGTTATGTCACTGAGTCCGAAATGGCCAGTTTGCAACTTGCTGAAATATTGCTTGCCCGCGGTCAAATCAACATGGGTCAATTTTGTGTTGCCATGTATGACGAACGCATGACCGGGGTCAAAATGGCTGAATCTCTGCAGGTCAGAGGCTGGCTCGATACTCAATCTCCTACATATCGCAAAGACTAGTCTTTTGACCAGATTCGCTATCTGAGCGGGTTTTCACTAGATTTCAAGTTATAAATGCTACAATCGGGCGGCTGTTTTGTTATGCAAAGCAGTCTGGAAACGCACCAGGGGTCAAAACCCTAGGCCAAGATGCCCTCTCCACCCATCATTTCAGCCGGTCCACGCCACTCGCTTAGAGCGCAGGGGCGTGCTCAGCGTTTGCAGCCTTTGGCCAGTCGCACGGTCAAATCGAGCCTTGGTGAAAACTCTTTTAGACAACGGCTGCTCGATTATCTTAGTCAAAATGCTTACGTAGCCGAGCGCTCACTACTCGAAAACGATACTGTGCTCGGTCAGCAATCAAGCTCCAGAGCGGCTCGCATGCTTGATAGCTGGCTCAAAGCTGGTCGACAATCACCCTCTAGCGATTTGCTTACTGCCTCACAAAGTGAGGCTGGTAGCGGTGATGATGATTTTGATAGCGAGAGCGAAGACTTTGTCTATATGCCCAAAGCACAGTATGACTTGCCCGAGTCAAAGCCAGACTGGGTGCGTCATCAAGTCAGTGCAGGGGTCTCTAAAGAGAGCCGTCCGGCTGCCAATTTCAGTCCCAAGAGCAAAATCGAAATTCGACAGGGCGCAAGTGGTGAGCGTCTGGAAACTTTTCCCAGTGGCACCAGTCTAGTCAAAGACGCTGTGGGTCGAGTCAAAGAAATCATCTCCACCGATGGCAGTCGTCTGGAATTTTATTATGACAAAAACGGACACCTCAACTCTTTTGTCCGCATCGACAGTCAAGGACGGATTATTTCACGTGCTGAGTCAGACAAGCATGGTGTGCTGGTGAGAGATGCTATGGGCCGCGTCAAAGCGCAAGGTGAGTCGATGCAGGTCGATCCCTTTGGTTGTGTTTCTATTGCCCGCGAAGATGGACAATTTTGGAGTCTGGATCTGGTGCGCTCAGTGCATATTGAGCGACGTCTTTTGGCTGACGAGTACGGGCGCTGGGTCTCAATGACAGCGCTATTTAGTGTTGATGGTTTTCGCATGGCTACACGCTTTAGCCCGGTCGGTAAAGTTGCTAGCGAGCAGCCCCGCATCCAGACTGGCTCTGGTAGCTATCGTTTTTATGGGCGAGATGGCTCGGTGATTGGTTTTGATTCGGATAGCGATCTTGAGCAATTGAGACCAAGTGGTGTACTGCCACCTGGTACAAAATCTGTAGTGGACAAACACTGGGGCCGCCGTCAGGCTGGCACAGCCTGGGAGTCGCTGCGCGAATATGTGGGTAATTATCTGGCGGCTTTGTAGGCTTTGCTAAGGAAAGAAAATGACTGAACAAATCAAATTTGGCACAGACGGCTGGCGCGCTATCATCGCTGAAGACTTTACTTTTGCCAATGTCGAGCGAGTTAGCTACGCCATCGGGCACTATATCAAAGACACATATGCCCATGGTGCCCATGCCAATTTGCCTGTGCTGATTGGCTATGACACACGCTTTTTAGCAGATAGCTTTGCTGATCGTGCTGCTCGTGTGCTTATGGCAATGGGACTGACTGTGCGCCTGGCTAAGCGCGATATCCCTACGCCCTGTATCGCCTGGGCTACTCAAGCTGAGGCTACAGGTGGTGCGCTGCAATTTACTGCCAGTCACAATCCGCCCGAGTATTGCGGTGTTAAGTACATACCGCCTTATGCCGGACCTGCCACAACTGATATCACCAAGCAAATAGTACAAAACCTCGAGCACTGTCCCAGTCCTATTCCGCTTGCTGCGGATAAACCAGAGATCTTTGATGCTAGTGCACCGTATATGGCGGCACTAGAAAAAATGGTGGACTGGAAGAAAATTGGTCAGTCTGGTCTTAAAGTGGCTTATGATGCCCTTTATAGCACCAGCCGCGGATATATGGACAAGCTCCTGGATAAGTCCGGTCTCTATCATAAGTCCCTGCACGCTGTGCGCGATCCCCTCTTTGGCGGTGGTATGCCCGAGCCAAAGCCGGAGTTTCTCAAAGAGCTAAGTGCTATGGTCAAAGCCGAGAAGTTTAACCTCGGTATTGCTACGGATGGAGATGCCGACCGCTTTGCCGTGGTAGACAACAAAGGCAACTTCTTTACTCCCAATCAATTGCTCTGTCTATTGACCAGACACCTGCACAAAAATCACGGACTCAAAGGCGCTATCGTGCGCACCGTGGCCACCACTCATATGCTTGATCATGTGGCTGCCAAATACGATCTGCCAATTATCGAGACACCAGTGGGCTTTAAATATATTGGCGAAAAAATGCGCACTGAAGATGTTTTGATTGGTGGTGAAGAGTCAGGCGGTGTTTCGATTAAGGGGCATATCCCAGAAAAAGATGGCATCCTTGCTAACTTGCTAGTAATCGAAATGCTGGCATACGAAGGGCGCACCCTGCCTGAAATCTGGAAGGCTCTGGAGACTGAAGTGGGAATAAAGTTTTATCAAAGACGCGACGACTTGCATCTTACTGCTCGTACGCAAAAGCTTTTACTTGAGCATCTCACTAAAAATCCCATCACAGAGCTAGCTGGTAAGCCTCTGGAGCGCGTTGGCCATCTTGATGGGCTAAAGCTCTACCATGACCAGGATAACTGGCTATTAATTCGTCCCTCGGGCACTGAGCCAGTCATTCGTGTATCTGGTGAGGGTACTTCCGAAGAATTAATTGATGCTCTCATGCTTGACTTCAAACGCCAAATACAGGAAATTCTTATAGGGTTTGATGAGCCCGCCGGTGAAAAACCAAACAAAGTAGGAGCCAGCGTCTAAGTGGGAATGAACTTTAACCTCAAAGGCAGAACTGTACGACATCTCGTCGTTATGGCAATTACTGGAGTGGCGGTCTTTCAGGCTGGCAGAGCGATTTATAGCTCAGCTCAAAGACAGGTCTTTTTGCATAAACAAGCCATAGTCCTCAAAGAAGGACAGAGACAGGCAGAAGAAATCAACAAAGAACTGCGTGATGGTTTGACCAGTTATAAGTCATCATCAGGTATTGAGCGTCTGGCTAGAGAGAGACTCAATCTCGCTGGACCTGACGAAGTCGTTATCCGCATTGGCAAATAGTCAGGCCTGGTCTTTTAAGATCTGATCGCGTTTTTGTTCTACTTCGGCAATAACTGTCTTTTTGTGCGCGTTC
This sequence comes from Candidatus Obscuribacter sp., assembly GCA_016718315.1. GTDB lineage: Bacteria > Cyanobacteriota > Vampirovibrionia > Obscuribacterales > Obscuribacteraceae > Obscuribacter. The sequence goes on from JADKDV010000005.1 coordinate 751,862, forward strand.
CAACGCAATGCTGTTTTGCCATCAAAGCCCACGATCATCCACGGTGCTCTCTCCATCAGGGCTGTAAGCAAAGCGTTGGTGTCTCTATCGGGCAAAGAGAGCTGTAGCTCCTGGCCATCAGAGGTGCATAGCACCAGCGAAAAACTTGATGAGGTGACAAAGTTTGTGGTCTCTTTGGCCCTGGCACCGTATCCCCAGACCAGATTATGGATGGGGATAAAGACAGGTTTGTTTTTAGCAGTTAAAAGCACCCATTTTTTAGAGATAGTGGCAAGCCCCGAGCCCAGCACTTCGCTGCCACTGTCAAAGTCTTCATCCACAGCCAGACGCATTGTGTTGTAGTTACCTAGCTTGGCGATGGCTTTGCCCAGCGGATGGTTTTCGGGGTCTTTCCAGAGGACAAATATCTGCAAGAGATTTTTCGCTCCCATACCACCGAACATAATCAAGGCGCCAAAATAGAAGAACAACATGGCCTTAAATGAATTGCCGTTTTCTAGCTGCAACGGCAAAAGATGGCTGGCGCCTTCTGGACCCAGTTCTTCCACCAGGGTATCAGTCAGTTCTTTTTCGGGAGGCGATAGCTCGCCTATTACAATAGGGTTTTTGCCGAGAGTCGCTACTTTGAGCGGCAAAATATAATTGTCCACTATAAGTAGTTGCAAAAAGTCTGTTGGGGTCTCAGATTCGATGCTCTTGTCGGTACGGCTGCGTTTGACTCTGACCCAGCCAATGCTACTGTTAATCAGTCCACGACCCTGCACAATGACAAAATATTTGCGTGATTTATAGATGTCTTTGATTTGAGCTAATTCTTGCCCTGTAATTGGAAACGGTCCAAATAAAGCGTTGTAGGCATAGCGCTCATTGCAAACAGCTATAACCAATCCTATGCCCAGGGAGAGCAGACCGATAGTGAGCCGCTGTCTGTTGTAGCGGTCCACGTACTTCTGTAGATTTTTATTCATTGGCCCTCAGGTAGCTGTCGGGTAGATTAAGCAGGGATACCTGGTTTGTGGCATATCGCTATAGTAACCGTTGAGCTGAGGTTTTTAAGTGAAAATAATTGGACTGGAAGGGCTCTCTGAGGAAGAACTGCAGCAGGAGCTGCAAAACGGTGCCAAGCTTGTTTACTTTGAATACTGCATATCTGTATTGGTGATGACTTTTAAGCGTACTTCTGAGCTTACTTTTGTCAAAAAAAGTGAGAATGCGGTGGTAAAAGGTCTTCCATATACATTGATATCGCTCATTTTTGGTTGGTGGGGATTTCCTTTTGGGCCAATTTACACAATCGGAGCTCTTATTAACAACCTTAGCGGCGGCAAAAATGTCACTACTGAGTTTTTAGGCGTGCCTGCTGCGGCAAGTACAGAGTATGGCGGCTCTGGCAATCCCATTTCGTAACCAGGCCATAAAGAAGCCGCCCCCTGGGGAGCGGCTTCGATGAGTTCGGTTGCTTGGACAATTAAGTCGAAGCTTATCTCACGAGAGCGCGAGATAGCCAGAATGCGCGGACCGATTTGTAGGTCTTAAGCAGGCTGACTTGAGTTGGCACAGTGGCGACCGAGGCGCTTACTGTGGTTTTGGGCATTGGGGTCGGTGTAATCATAATTGGACCGCTAGCAAAGCTGGCTGATCCAACGCCGAATGCACTGGCTACCAAGGCCGCTGTTAATAGACGTTTCTTCATCTTAAATGTGTATACCTCCGAACTTTGTCTTAAAGGACCTTCTACCGACTATTTTTGTTCCAGCAATTTGTTTTGTAATTACCTCTACTTCAATAGTCGAAAGAATAGAGTGGGTTTTACCTGCTTTCTCTGGAAAAGCTTCTTTGGGATTTTGCCTTTGTTAAAGGCTCAACAGGATTTTTGCCCCTATGATAGAAGATACCCAGATATTCGGACCTTGACAATATATTACCATGGTCAAAATAGATTAAAACTGCTTTCAGCAATATATTTCTCTAGTCTAAGAGGTGTTTTGTGGCCCCGGACCTATTTTTTATCATTATTTGCTCGGTGCTGGGATTTATCGCCCATGGTTCGCGCAAGGCTCGCTGGCTAGAGTTTGTCCTGCGCGGCATCATTTTGCTCTTTGTTGCGGGCTTTGGCATGTCGATGGTAATTGGCGCCAGCACTACCGAATGGTCCAATCAAGTCTCTCTTGGGATGTCGATATTTTTCTTCCTCTTACTCTTCAAGCCTTTTAGGCAGATGATCAGTCGGGTTTTTACGCTCATTGACGGCATTGTCAGTTTGCGCTGTATCACTGGCCCAGTGCGGCACCGCATGAAAGTATTCGAATCCATTGTCACCAATAAAATCTTTATAGCCGAGTCTATGCCTCATTTGAACGGACTCTTTTGCTATGCCGTTTGTTTTGGTGTCTATCTATCCTCTACAGACTTATCCAAACGCGCCTTTGATATGCCCAACATCCCTTTGCCCGGTCTGCCAATCCCGGTTGACCAGTTATTGCAATACAACGGGCTGGGCCTGGTTTTTGTCTCGATGTGTGGCTGCGGTATTCTGGTCTCACGCCGATTCAAGGAGACTTTTGTGCACCGCCTTGGTTGGGCCAAACCCACCGGTCCGCAAATCGCTATTGCCCTGGCTGTAGTTGTCTTGAGTGCGACTTATGACCTGGTCTGGGCTCATTTTACTCATGCTGCCGCTCCCAATATCGCCACCCAGATTTCGGGCTACAACTCAGGCACTTTTTCTGCTGGCACCAACAACCTTGCAGGTGCTGCATTTTTGGCGCTTATGACCGCTATTTGTGCTGGTGTTGGTGAAGAAACTCTGATCAGAGGCGCTTTTCAGCCAGTGGTGGGAATTTTGCCAGCAGCATTTTTGCATGGTATTTTGCACGCACAGTTTAGCCAGTCGCCAGTCTTGATCTTACAGATTGCTATTTGGTCTTGCGGTATGGGCATCGTCAGACGTTTTACCAATACAACGACGACCATTATTGCCCACGGTCTCTACAACCTGGTCTTTACCTTCCTCTTTGCCTTCAATCCGGGCTAGTTAATATTGGAGCTGAAAGGCCCCTGGTTTGACTTCGGCTACCCATGTGTCAAGCACCATCAGTGACTGAGTCAGACTAAATTTAAGTAGCTCAGAGCGCTGTCTGTCTGCTTCCATGAGCAGATCCCCCAGAGCCAGTGAGGCATCCACCCTGGATGAGCCTAAGGCGAGCTTGTGGCAGATATTCATCGAGACTGACTGCACTGTGGGTACAAGCCCCATATCGAGCGGGTAAAACTGAAAAATCTCTTTTGAAAGGGGCTCGTCGATAAGCTCATCGCTGGCTCTCAGCGAGTTGTAGCTAAATTCTCTAAACCAGTCGGGGATATCATCCCCACAAGTCTCGCAAATAGTGAGCCAGAGTGAGATTATTTGTACTTCTTTAGCAGCTTTGCGAAACTGCTCCTCGGAGATAGTCACCGGCGTAGCCTGTTGAAACTTGCCAGTGGCGGTGAGAGTGACGGCCGACTGACAGTAATTGATATAGGCTGTGAGAATATTACCCGCCAGAACAGCCATGGCCGTGGCGTAAAAAATGCCGCGGTCTTTACTGTCCTCCTCATCTTGGGGCCTGAACGGCTCAAGTGAGCTGAGTGTGATTGGTGGTAACTGCTTTTTGGGCGGAATAATGGACATCGCCCACCATTTTAATCTCTCTAGCCGACTTAGTACGTATTTTTCCCAATGACATGCGGACTAACGTCTGTCATGCTTACGATGCATATACCACCCTCTTGCCTCCCCCCACTTACCGCATGGTCATAAAAAAGCCATTTTGCGGGAATATTGCAAGAAGCACTCGCTACCGTTATCTAAATAAGATTAGGAGTTGTTTCAATGTCGGATGAAGTTAAGCCAGTAAAGCCCTCCGTTAAGGACGAGGCTGATAAAGCGATTGCGGACGGTTCGGATAAATCCAAGGGTGGCTATGATGCGCTCATGGATGATTTCAACCGGGCTTCACAGACCTTTTCTAAGCCTGCTGATATGGAAGCCTACAGTAAGCAAGTGATTGATGGTCTCAAAGCCAGTGGCACACTAGGCGACCATGCTCGCACTTTTGCCGAAGAAAATTTTGACCGACTAAATAATAAGGGCGAAGCCGGTGACAAAGGCTTAGACCGTTCCGAAGTCAGTCCTAACAAAGCAAACAACGCTCTGGAGAGAGCATTTTTGCAAAATCTCACTGACAATTTTGCCAGTTTGCAAGACAAGAGATGGTATCAAAATGAAAAGGGCGGTGTAATTACTCGCCATGATCTTAAAAATGCTCTGGAAGAACGCGACAAGCCTCGCGATGATCGCCAGAGAGAAGGCTATGAAGCTGACAGAGCTGTCATGGCTAACAAAGACGTACAGGACTTTAGCAAAGTTCTCTTTGCCAACAAAAATGGTGGAGCTGACAGTCTCTTTAACCGACTCGATGTACTTGACCGTGATGCCGACGGACAGTTTGGTCGCAAGAGTCTCGAGTCTTATCTGAGACTGGCTGATACAGATCCTAATTTGCCTCACAAAGAGCTTGTCGGTCGCATGCTCAATGAATGGGATAAACCAGCGATGCAAGCCATGCGTGGCGAGCGTCCAGACCACGGTAATAACCGCGACCATATGAATGGTCCAACTTATAACGACAATATCAATATCAACCGTCTGGCCCGTACTCTTGGATCAGATCCAGATAGTCTCTTTAAAAATGGCCGGTCTGATGGTACTGCTGCCGCAGCCTCACCAGATAGAGTGCCACCGCCAAGACAATCGGCAATTGCTGAAGTGCATGACCGTCCCAGAGATAATCGTGGACGTGAAGGTCAGTTGCCTGGAGCCCCAGTGCCTGGTCGTCGAGTCGAACAACAGCCCAATGAGCCGGTGCCACGTAACCGTGAACAACCACCGCGCAGACCTGTCGAGCCTACTAGTGACGTACGACCACAAGCCCGACCAGTGGATGCTGCTCCTCCTCAGGCAGAAGCACCGCCGCCAAGACCAGTGGAAGTGCGCACCGATCCTAAAGTGCCTGATTTTAAAGCTGATATCAATGAGCAAGATCTGGCTAAGACTCGCGAAGCTTATGCTCAAGAATTGGCTAAGACCTATCAAGAACGCACAATGCGCAAAGTTGAAGCAGGAGATGGCTGGGATCGTATTGCTCGTAGAGAGCTACGCGCCAGCGGTCAGGATGCTAGCGAACAAAATGTAGTCAAATACTCGGAAGAAATAGCCAAGCTCAATGGTCGCACTGGTCGCCTCGATACGGACAATATCCTCAAGAGAGATCAGCCTCCTGTAAGAGTCCACACCGATGAGTGGGCTCAGGAACAAGTTAAAGCTAAGCTCGATGAGTTTGACAAAGAAGTAGCCAAACGTAAAGCTGCCGCTGCTGCTGCCGCTGCACCACCAGTTGATAATTTTAACGACCGTCGCAGTGGTGGTACTGACGTGAAGCCGCCAGTAAATCCAGCAGCCAAGCCAGCCGCTGAAATCCCACGTCCCGGCGGTCCGCAAGCTGCTATAGATGCTGCTCCTAAGGTCGCTCCAGAGGCCAAGCCTGGTCAACCGGCATTAGTCGAATCAACTCCTCCTGCCGCTGCTGCTAAAACTGACGCTGCTCCTAAAGCACCGGCAGAAGCTCCAAAGGCACCTGCTGATGCCGCTAGAGTAGCCCCGGATGCACCTAAGGATGATGCTGTCGCTAAAGCTAAGGCCGAAGCCGATGCTGCTGCCGCCGCTGCTAAAGCTAAGACTGAGTCTGATGCTGCTGCCGCCGCTGCTAAAGCTAAGATTGAGTCTGATGCTGCTAAAGTCAAAGCTGACGCTGATGCCAAAGCTAGAGCCGATGCTGCTAAGGCTAAGGCTGATGCAGATGCCAGAGCCAAAGCCTCTAAGACTGCCGCACCTGCGCTCGATGTTACCGATCTAGGACCTCCTGGCTCGTAATTTAGAGCGAGCCAAAATCGCTCAAAGCTGCTAATTTGTTTGTATGCACAGGTATACATTCACTTTTGCTGCGCTCTCATTGATTTTGTCGATTTCGTTCGAGATCGCCTCTGCTTTGCCTGCTTGGGCCAACTCACCCATTGAGGTGGGCTCGCCGCTCTTTGCTGCCAGCCACAAGACCGATGCCGCTGCCATCATGCAAGCGCGAGCGCTGGCTCGCCAATTTAAATACAAAGAAGCCAGTGATCTTTTGGAGCAGGCAATCAAGCCTGATCAAAAGAATTATCAAATTGAAATGTCTCTTGGTCGCCTTATGCTCAAGCAAGGTCGCTTCCAAAAGGCGCTTGAACACTTTGGCGATGCCACATCTTTAAATCCAGCCAATAACGATGCTCGCTTTGAGATGGCTTCTGTATACGAGACAATGGGACGTTTTAATGACGCCAATATGGTGCTCAATCAAATCATCAAAAAATATCCCTTTTCGCTTGATTCTTCTAGAGCCGATCGCTTTAAACGTAAAATCATTTCTTACCGCGAAAACGGCGACCCCTATGCCTTTAGCTATGTCGAGGATCAAGAATTTACTGAGAAATTTTTGCGCTCGGACTTTCCTATTAGTGTCGCTGTTTGGGTGGACCCGGCTCTAAAAAAATTCAAGTCGCAATTTGAACAAGCCGTCAATGATAGCTTTGCCAAATGGCGCAACGCCTCAGGTGGTTATCTGCGCTACCGCATCGTGCCCAATCAAAAGGATGCGCGTATTGTCTGCAAAATGCTCATAAGCAAACGTGATGGCGCTGACGATAGTGTGCTTGGTTTAACCAGTCGTGACCCCAGTTTTAGCGAGCCCGATACACTTAAATTTTCGCGAGTAGAAGTCTTTTTTGATCCAGACAGAGACCCTCGTGAAATCGATGCAGTGACACTCCATGAAGTCGGTCATGCACTGGGATTGCCTCACAGTGCCAATACCCGGGATATTATGTTTCCTACGGCCAACCAGACTTATATTTCTGTGCTCAGCCGCCGCGACATCAATAGCATCAGGCAGCTCTATGGCATCAAGCCTGGAGATGAGCTGGTGGTGCCGGTTAAGGGCGGACGCTAGTCAGCTGTGTGCGTCAAAGATATGTTTAAAGAATCATTAGCGTTTTGGCATTTGGTTTTTAGACTGAATAAATTTCTAGATAGGCAATCGCACTTTGATTTAAATGCTCGTATCAACAAAATGCGTGAATCTGCACCGAAGTTAAGTCTGCCCACAAATATGTTTGAGCCCTGGTGGCAAACTATGTTTAAGGATCCCGATTCTGAATGGCTGATGCGCAACTTTGACATTATGTCTTCAGATCCAGAGCGCTCATGGGCGTTTCCACTTGGTACTGGTTCTTATATTCCGCGCGTGGACATTGACACAACAGACAATTTGCTCAAGTTGACGGCTGAGGTGCCTGGCATTGACGAAAAAAATTTGGATGTGACAGTGACAGATGAAGCGGTCTCTATCAAGGGTGAGAAGCAAGCTGAGGAAAAGAAAACTAATAGCAAAGACTTCCAGTCAATAGAAAGACACTATGGTTCTTTTGAGAGGACTGTGGCTTTACCGTGCAAGATAGATAAAGACAAAGCAGAAGCCAAGCTAAAAAACGGCATATTGACTGTGACATTGCCCCGCCTGCTGGAGGAAAAAAGCCCAGCAAAACGGCTCACTATTGGACGGCAATAGGGCGAATGTATGGTGGCAGTCCTGTCAAGCGCCCCGATGTCATGCGGCAGTTAAGGCGCTAATTGAGGATCTTTGCCATAATTAGGCGTTGCCCTGGAGTTGCTTGTGTCACACGACGCCGAAAAAAAGACAATAGACAATTTGCCTATTGATCAAATCGCAGAGCTTGCCTCGTTTTTGGATGTTTCTGCTACCAATGCCGAGGATATTTATCGCAAGTTGCAGCGCACTAGCGAAGCACTCTTTGCTGATGCACCAGAGACGCTCGATGATGAAAGTCGGTTTACTGGCTCGCCCAGTGTGCACACAAGTGGTAGCGAGAGTGGCGGCAAGACAAGCAAGTTGGCATTGACTCTGGCTGTCGAGGTAGAGAAAGTTTATCGCCGTGAATTGGATAAACTGGCTACTTGTTCGACAACTCTGGAGCAGTGGCGTAAAACTGAGAGCGATAACGCTAAAAAAGCTGAAATCGAAAGACTTGGCTGGGAGCTAATCCAGTTGCAACGCAAATATATGCGCATCATCGCCATGGCCGAAAAGCTCTCAGCCAACAAGATCTAAGCCATTACTCTTTGAGCGTGCAGGAAAGCGCTTTGGGGAAGTAAATAGAGCTATCGGCAAGTAAGCGATTAAAGTCAGTGCTGTTGGTGTTGTAAGTCACCTTTATTTGCCCGGGCGCTTTGCCCTTGTATTGAGGGTGGACCTTGGCGCTGTAAAAGAGCATGTCTTTGCCGACCGGCAATTTAAAAAGCTCTCCTGGAGCACTCCAGGGACCCTGAGGGCTGCTGGCACGGCGGATATTGATAGATTGTCCATCCGGCGGAATATATACTGCGTAAAGGTCTTTTAGACCCTGTGGCTGCACTACCGACATTTCAGAGGCACCATCGTCAAAGATAATCGCTGCTTCTTTGCGATCTTCTCCCCATTTTTTGCCCTGCCACCACTGCATTTTGCTCAGGTCAAGATCTTTGAGATCGCTGGTACTTACCCGCGCTAGAGCTGTCGGATGTTTGTGCTTACCCTCTGCTTTGTCTGGCAAGCTGGAATAAATATAGAGATAGGCACCCTTTTGGTAGCAAGCAGTACCGGCGAGCATTTCTTTTGTGCTGCCCAGATCTATGGTCTGGTAGCGCCAGACTGAGGGCGAAGCAAATGGGTTTTGTACGACCACCAGATAGTTTTGTTTTAGCTCAAACTGGTAAGGAGCTGGCAGGGCCTTGTTGTCCATGACGCTGTGCATAAACAAATAAAGCTTGCCATCAATCATGGTGCCATCTCCTGGCCAGAGATACTCTTGCTCTGTGCCGGGGGCTTTAAAAAATGACTTGGTACCACATTGATATTGCAGCTTGGAGCCAGGCTCAAGTGGATTGTCGATGGCTACACAGTTACGAATCATCTGACAATTGTGGCGTTTGCCTTCTTTGATGGTGCCGACAAAACTATCGCCAAATAACCATACCGTGCGAGCAGGAGTAATTGGTATGGAATAGGCGGCATCGCCACCACAAAATCCAGTGGTGCTGTCGATGCGTTTTTGCATCAATGTGTCGCTTGTCGTATTGACTATTTGGGGCTCAGTCATGGCAATAGCGCTCGCCATAAAGGAGAGCGCTACTATGCTGCTGGCAATTATTGGTTTAATCAATTTTTGCTTTCTTCGTCTTTCTTGTCGTCTGCTTTTTTGTCTTCGTCAGATTTTACTTTGACTTCTTTTGTTTCCGTTCCGCCTGCATCCTTTTCGGCGCCGTGTCCGTTTTTACCGTTGCCATTGGTGTCGCGTGCGCTTTTCTTTTTGGAGCCAGCGGCGATGCCTTTGAGTCCCGGGATCATGTCGAGGTCCATGAGTGGTGGTCTGCCAACTTGTTTGCGTTCTGCCATTTCGGTGATTTCTCTATCGATATCTTCCTTGGTCCGGTGTGGCTCAAGGATGGCTACCAAATCGCGGTAATAGAGAGTTTCCTTTTCTACTAGCGCGTGGGCAATCTTATCCAGTTCAGCGCGTTTTTCTTTGATTAAATTACGCGTGGTCTCAAGACATTCGTCAACTATTTTACGAATATCACGGTCGATCTGAGCTTCACTTTCTTCAGACGGTTTGCCGTATCGCTCGTCACTGTTCCAGCCGTTGCTACCAAAAGCGACATCAGTATTAAACGGGAACGAACCCATACCGTAATCTCTAACCATGGCGCTGGCTACACTGGCGACACTACGTAAATCGCTAGAGACACCTGCTGTCGTTGTTTCCATGTATGCCATTTCGGCAACGTAGCCGCCGAGCGAGATTTCGATGCGAGTCAATAGCTCTTGCTTGGTTGGAGAGTGATGGAATGGATCGTCTTTATTGACAGGCCACATATAGCCCAGGGCTCTGCCTGTGGGCACGATAGTGATAACCTGCACAATCGATTTTTTATTGCGCATATAACTGACGATGGCGTGGCCCGCTTCATGATATGCCGTGGACCATAGCTCATCCAGTAGTATCTTTTGACTCTTGCTAATACCAAAGTAAACTCGCTGAATCGCTCTGAATACATCTTCAGAAGTTATGCGGTGCGACCATGGCGGATGGCAAAGAGTCCAGACTCATTAACTATATTAGCCAGGTCGGCTCCGGAACCAAACACTGTCATGCGCGCAATCTCAGTGACACTGACACCGGGATCGACTTTGAATTTTTCCATGTATTTTTTGAGAATGGCCTCGCGACCTTCCAGGTTAGGCAGCGGGATCTCAATAATCCGGTCGAAACGTCCGGGACGAGTAGGCGCTGGATCCAACATCAAGCTGGGTTCGTTGCACCGATAGTGAGTACCTGGTGGCGACCAAATCCGTCGAGTTCGACCAGGAATTGATTGAGGGTCTTGTTGGAATCCTGGATGGCGCCGCCACCACGATCAAAGCCGCGACGGCCTCCCAGTGCATCAATTTCGTCGATAAAGACAATTGCCGGTTTGCCGCTTCGTCTTGCTTGTTCGTAAACACGTCGGACTCTGTCAGACCTACCCCGCCCACATGCTGTTAAAATCACTGCCGCTCAGGGCGTAAAAGCCGACTCCGGCTTCGTTGGCGATAGCTTTGGCGAGCATTGTCTTGCCTGTTCCAGGCGGTCCAACCAGTAGTATTCCCTTTGGTGGTTTAATTTCCAGCTCTTGTAAGAGATGCATATTCTTGAGCAAGGCAACTACTTCCGCCGCTTCGGCTATGGAATCATCCATACCTTTCACATCAGATAGTTTGACTTCCAGATCTGGGACGCGACCCAAATTCATTCCATCAGTGTTGAGTTTTTGACCGGCAGTTACAGACATCTTAAGTACGGCATCTTCAAGCTCGTCATCACTGACGTCGCGATGACCATCGCGGATTGCTATAATCGCTGCCTCATTACAGGCGGCCGCAATATCGGCTCCACTAAAGTTAACTGACAGTCTGGCTAACTTATCAATGTCTGGCTCTTTAAGTAGTTTTAGATCCGCTAGATATTTTTTGAATATCAGCGCTCTGGCCTCTTTATCTGGCAATCCGACATAGACCTTGCGGTCAAAACGACCAGATCTAAAAAATGCCGTATCCAGGTGTTCTTCTATGTTGGTAGCACCGATGGTGACAACATTACTGCGGCCGATACCATCTAGTTCGACCAGTAACTGATTGAGTTCATCGGAACGTTTTCACCTTCTCACTGGTGAGGCGCCAATTGAATCAATCTCGTCAATGAACACAATGGAAGCAGGGTTTTTACGGAGCTTGTGTATATATCGAGCGAATTGTTGCCGCGCCCTCACCTTTGCCAGCGCCTTTGAGCAAGCTGCCGAAAATCCGTAAAATGGCACTCCAGCTTCGTTTGCGATGGCTTTGGCCAGCATCGATTTACCCACGCCTGGAGGACCTATGAGCAAAATGCCTTTGGGAATTTTGGCGCCGATTTTGCGCAGCTCTTCTCCTTGTTTGAGAAAATCAACTATTTCGGTCACTTCTTTTTTGACTTCATCCATACCGAGGACTGCGTCAAATCTGATGGTTGGGTCATGGTTTATAAGTGAGACGTTAGAGTTGGTTATTGAGCGTTCCAGACCTACTGATACTCTGTCAAGAGCCTGCAAGACCATTTCGGTATTGACCTTGCCGGGGTTGCCTGGACGACGCGAAATCAGCGCTGCTTCGTTGACTACACCAGCGATTTCTGCGGGCGAATAATTGGCTGTCAATTCAGTGATACGGTTTACATCAAGATCTGTCTCATCAGTCAAGACTTTGCCTAGATAAAAACGGAAAAGATTAGCCCGTTCTTCTATGGTCGGCATCTGGAAGTAAATGCGTCTGTCCATGCGTCCTGCACGCATAAGCGCGGGATCGAGCATGCCATCATTATTAGTGGCACCAATAACAATTAAGCGTGAGCCGTGGAAGCCGTCCATTTCGGTGAGAAGTGTATTGAGGGTCATATTCATGTCGGCTTGACCGCCAAAACCACGGTCCTGCTGCCGCTTAGCGCCCATTGATTCGATTTCGTCGATAAACAATATGGCCGTATCGTGTCTTTGTAGTTTGCGAAATAGTGTTTTAAGTTTGAGTACACCAAGACCCATAATCAGACCACTGATAGCACCGCCTTCAATAACGTAAAAGGGCATGCCTACTTCGTTGGCGATTGCTCTGGCAAAGAGTGTTTTACCTACTCCGGGAGGTCCCACAAAGAGCATACCTTTAGGTACCTGGGCGCCTGATTCTTCGTAGTTTTTAGCTTTTTTGAGGATGTCGATTGCTTCTTTGATTTCGACTTTGGCCATCTCGTTGCCAATCATCTCATCGAGATACTGTGGTGCCTTTGGATTGATTGGACTGGGCTTATAGAGAAACTTAAAAGCTCTTTTGAGGATGCTCTTGGGTGCTTTGGCATCTGCTCTTGGAGGCAGTGGAAAAATAATCGAAAGCAGAATGTAAAACTGCATCAGTATGACGAGCAGTCCAAAGAGCGCTGCTGACAGTACTGTAATCACTGAGAATTTGAGAAGTGCAGGCAGCGATGCAAATGGATTCCAGTACGCTGCCGACAGCATCAGTAAGCCAATATAGAGAATTAAGAGTGTCCAGCGAGCCCAAGTTTTCATCTAGTTAAAACTCCTAATCAACTGTAAAGCGCGGAAAGTCCACGCCATTGGTGCCGTGTTTATCAGTGACTTTTTCGCTAAAGTGATAAATACGTTTGTCATCGGTAATTTGTATTTCGGGATAAAGGTTTTCTGGCTTCTTTGTGCCATACACAGTGTGGTTAACGGAGCCCACACCGAGAGGAGACTTGGCAGGCGGCATCGGATTGTTGGCGATCAGTGCTGCAAGCACAAATGCAATGAGAGAAGCCAGTATCACGTCCTTCATCTAAACTTCCAATCAACTAGTGGGCAGATCAAGCTCTTGCTTGACCCACTTGGCCAGTTCGTCCTTGGTCATCTCGCCTGCCGTTGAGTTGACTACTTTGCCCTGTTTAAAGAGGACAAAAGCCGGCACTCCCGAAACGTCATATTTTTCGGCTAGTGAGCGGTTGGTCTCCGAGTCTACTTTGTACATGCGCAGATAGCCTTGACTCTCCTGCGAGAGCTTTGCCAGTTCTGGCTTCATGTTTTGGCAGTGGACACAACTCTGGGTATAAAACTCCACCAGCACAGGGATACTTGAGTCCAACACTTCACCTTGAAAAGTGCCAGCATTGACCTCATCAATTAAGTCTGGTCCCTGACCACCTGCTGTGGTCGGAGGCAAACCCCAGCCATTGCTTGGGTCTACACCATTGGTGCCAGCCAGATAGCTACTAATGCCAAGGGCAACCAAAAATCCAATTACTAGTTCTTTTAACAATTTTGTGACTCCGAAAGCCATACATAGCGAACTATCTATATATTGGCATAGCCTTAGAAGAATTACACATGCCGAACACTGTTTTGCAAAAGGTAAATACCCTGGAAAAAGAAAAGGCGGAGCTTAGCCCCGCCTTTTGTCCAATTGATCAATCCAGAAAGGATTAACGGCCTCTCTCGGGGATTGGAATGTAATCGATGATCTGAATCATACCGTTGTCGGTTTTGACATCAGGAGTGGTTGTGACACAACCGTCAACGATGACAGTGCCATCTTTGTTGTCGAGCATCAAGCTCTCACCTTGCATGGTGACGACTGAGCGCTTGGCGCCGAGATCAGCAGCGGTCATGCTGCCTTTGACCATGTGGTACTTGAGTACTTCTTGCAGTTTCTTAGGATCGTTCATCAAACCTTCGCGGTTTTCTTTGGCCATTTTGCCCCAGCCAGCATCGCTAGGCATAAAGACTGTGTGCATTCCGCGATTTAGATGACCAACCATACCAGCCTTTTTGTAGGCTTCCATGGTGGTTTTGAGTTCGGGGGTACGGGCTGCAACAGCACCCATGCTGTTACGGCTGACGTGATGACGGTTTCTGTGGTGTCTTCTAGCTGAGGCTTCTTGTGAAGTACTTGCGACGAGACCGATGCCAACCAGAAACGCTGCGGAAAGCGCAAACGAACGGCGGCTCCACTGACTAAGATGCATTAGCTTCTCCTTTCAAATCCGCCGGGTTATGAGGCTCCGACTAGATGATGACTCTAAATTTTATGGACACAATGGTCCGGCTGTCCCTTTGCACTGGGCAAAAGGCTGAGCCTTAAACGTGCTTGTTGATTGCTGTAGCCAGCGTAGACTTCGGCACAGCACCTACAACTTCTTCGATTACCTGGCCACTCTTAAAGAGGAAGAGGCTAGGAATACCGCGGATTTTGTAAGCCTGGGCGGTCTTGGGGTTTTCGTCTGTATTGAGCTTGACTACTTTTAGTCTGCCTTCATACTCTTTTGAAAGATCTTCGACGACTGGCGCGACAGCCTTGCACGGTCCACACCAAGGCGCCCAGAAGTCAACGAGAACTGGGATATCAGCTTTCAAGACTTCTTGCTCAAAGGTGGAATCGGTTACGTTTGCAACGGACATTTCTAAACGGGACCTCCGGTGATAAGCACTCGCTTCAGGCGTCGGTTGAAATTTTGGTCGTACCAAAACCAACACCATTAACCAATAAATGATTATAGTGAGTGTGGATTAGTTTCCCACACAAGCTAGTCTTTCCTTAGGCTTTGAAGGCTCGTCAAGAGGACCTCTTTTGCCTACTGTAAAATTGATGAACACAATAGAGGCGGCACTTTTAGGCAATGTTCCGGCTGCTTGTAAAAACGAGGTTAGACTTTGTCCGCGACATTTCAAGTACAGCATTCAGGTTGCCAAACAGCAGTAATTAGATGAGTAGTTTTTCCACTTTTCTCGATCGTATTCTATATAAGTGGCTTTTTCGCAGCCTGGCGAATCAGCTTTTGATTACTTACCTGCTTGTTATCACAATCGCTCTTTTGACGGTAAGTATCTGGGCACTCGTTGCTATCCGCAAAGAGTCTCTTACTGACCTGCAAAATACACTTGAGGTAGAAGCAGTAAACCTCGGTCTTGAAATCGACAATGACCTGGTCCTCGACTCGCCGCAAGCGCGCAAGCGTATCCAGACGGCCGTGGAGCGTCGTGCCACCAGGCTTGGTGTGACCATTGTAGTAGTAGATAAAGATGGTCGGCTGCTATCTGATTCGGCCCCCATTGCCGAGGGCAAAAACCTCTCCAATGAGCAAGAAATCAACGAAGCTCTGGCTGGCGTGCTATCCAAGACAACACGCTCTGAGCCACACAGCAATACCAATTGGCTCTATGTTGCTTATCCAGTGCGCTCCATGGGTGAGACCACAGGGGTTATACGCGTGGGACTGCCTTTGACTCAAATCGATTTGCGTCTCAAATCAGACTTGATTGTATTTCTCAATATTATTTTTGCCACCGGTATAGTCACTGTAGTTATCAGTCTCTGGCTCGCTAATAGATTTAATAGACCGGTCAAAGAAATGAGCGCTCTGGCTAAACAGATATCTATATCTGGCGACTATTCGGCATTTTTGCCGGTTAGCCGCAAAGACGAGATAGGAGAGCTGTGTCTCTCCTTTAACCAGATGATTGGACGATTGCGTGAGCAGGAGCGGATGAGGCAGGAATTTATTGCCAATGCCAGCCACGAATTAAAGACACCAACCATGGCCATTGGCTCGGTAGTAGAAGCACTATTGGCTGGGGCTGCCGAAGATCCTAAATTGCGTGGTCAATTTTTAGGCTCGCTAGAACGTCTTGCCGACCGACTTACCAGTCTTATTCAGGATTTGCTCGATATCTCTCGCCTCGATAGTGGTGCTGAGCCCAGCCGCCAGGAGATTGTCAATGTCGGACAGCTCCTCACTGATGCCATAGAGCAGGTGCGCGGCAGTGCTGACAAAAAACAGCTCGTTCTTAATTTGCACTTTGTCTCAGATGGTGAGAGTGCCAATCTATTTGTACCTGGTAATGCCAGTCAGATACTGCGAGCGGTCACTAATATCCTCACCAATGCTGTCAAATATACACCGGAAGAAGGCACCATTGATGTCTCT
This sequence comes from Candidatus Obscuribacter sp., assembly GCA_016718315.1. Classification (GTDB taxonomy): domain Bacteria; phylum Cyanobacteriota; class Vampirovibrionia; order Obscuribacterales; family Obscuribacteraceae; genus Obscuribacter. The sequence continues at coordinate 768,095 of JADKDV010000005.1, forward strand.
ACAAGAGTAGTGGGTAGCGACAAAGTAGCAATCAAAATACAGGACTCAGGTCAGGGTATCGATCAAGCCGACTTGCCACATATTTTTGACCGGTTTTACCGCGCTGACAAAGCGCGTACACGCGAGACCGGAGGCACTGGTCTCGGGCTGGCCATTACCCGTGAGATAATTGCCAGGCATCACGGCACAGTAGAAGTAGAATCAACTGTGGGCAAAGGCTCGACCTTTGTGGTGCAACTGCCCCTGGCTCAATCCAAACAGGAGAAAATTTGAAATGAGCATTGACTCTCAACAAAAGTCATTGTCATTAAAAGAACGTCTGGCTGCGGCTCTAGCCCCAGCGTCGGCTTTTGTTAGAGGTTTTGTTGATAGCTTTGGTGACAAAGATGATAAGCCTAAAGAAGTGACAGTAAAAGATTTGACCTGCTGTAGCGGCACAGTCCATGTGGCTTATCGCGGTGTCAGTGATGAGAGGCTCTATCTGGCTCACAGTCGCAAAGTCAGTGAGCTAAAGTTTTTTAGACAAAATGGACTGAGAGTATTTTGTGCCGATTGTCGCCGTCGCATCGTCTGATATGGAAGATGCAGGACTGGTGGCTCTTAGCGAAGATGAGCAGAAGCGCTATGCTCGCCAAATTACCCTTGAGCAAATTGGTGAGGCCGGTCAACTAAAACTCAAAAAATGCCAGGGTGCTGCTGATAGGTTTGGGTGGGTTGGGCTCTCCAGTGGCTCTCTATCTGGCTGCCAGCGGTGTTGGTACGCTCGGTCTGTGTGATGATGACCTGGTGGACTTGAGTAATTTGCAAAGGCAAGTTATCTATAAGACTGGCGATGTTGGGCGCAAAAAGACTACCAGTGCTGCTTTTGCCATAGCTCAGTCCAATCCGCATGTGCTTTGTCAGACCTTTGATTGCAGGCTGACTGAGGCTAATGCCCGGGAGCTTGTGGCGGGTTTTGATATTGTCGTTGATTGTACAGATAGTATTGAGGCTCGTTATGCTCTCAGTGACGCTTGTGCAGCCGCCGGTATAGCCATGGTTTACGGTGCTTTGCATAAATTTGAAGGGCAGGTCAGTGTCTTTTGTTTACCAGGTACTCCCTGTTACCGCTGCTATTTTGGTGGTGGTGATGTCACTGCCGTGCCCACTTGTGAGGCTGCTGGAGTGCTCGGCGTCTTGCCTGGCATTGTCGGAGCACTACAGGCAAACGAAGTGCTCAAGCTAATATTGGGGCTGGGCGATGTTTTAAGCGGCACAGTTTTGTTTTTTGATGCCCTCAATATGCAGTTTAGGACAATGCAGCTGCCTGTAGATAAACAGTGTCACTGTCAGGGTGCCGTAGATGTGCCGGCAGAGGCTGTACTGCCGCGACTATCTATCGATGCCAGCGTGCTAAAACAAAAACTGGAAGGCGAGAGCCGACCACTTTTGATTGATGTGCGCAGGCTCGATGAATACCGAGCCATGCGCTTTAGCAATTGTCTACATGTACCACTTGAGAGTTTTGCTGACCATTTACCAGAGATCAAAGAGGCTATTGTCTCGGCACCAGAGGTGGTGTTTTATTGCCGCTCTGGTGTGCGCAGCAAAACGGCCATAAATCTCGTGCATCAAGCACTCAGTGCCGGTGGCTTTGACCTGACAAAAATACCACCGCTATACAATTTGAGCGGTGGTATTTTGCAGTGGTATCGCTTGCATCAGGACAGCTATTTAGAGTCCGATGCTAAAGGTATTTAGCTTTATTTGCAAGCAGCCGGTACTTTATCAAAGCGCTCAGCATCAGTCTTTGGTGCCATTGGGCTGATGCCTATTGTTTCACCATTGATGGTGGTTTCGGCTGCCATAAATGGACCAGAGTTTTTGACAAAGTCATAGGGGAAGTTGAGTTTTACTTTTGAGACTTCATTTAAAAGTGCCATATGCTCTGGCGCCAGAGTGAGCTCAAGGGCGCCGAGATTGTCGTTTAATTGGTCCAGTGTGCGAGCACCAATGATTGACGAGGTCACTGTCTTTTGTGTTTGCACCCAGGCCAGAGCTACGCGAGCGGGTGTGGAGTCAAGCTCCTTTGCTACTTTTATCAGGGCATCGACTATTTCGTAGGTCTTTTCTTTTTGCAGGTGGTTTTTGACCCAGTCGCCCCGCGCAGGATCGATTTTGTCTTTGTTTTCTCTTGTGTATTTGCCAGTGAGGATGCCATATTTAAGAGGTGACCAGGGTGTGACACCCAGTCCCATTTCTTCTGCCATTGGTAGTAGTTCGCCTTCGACTGTACGTTCAAGCAGGGAGTATTCGATTTGCAGGGCTATAAGTGGCGTCCAGCCGCGCAGTCTGGCTGTCACTTGTGCTTGGGTGACTTTCCAGGCGGGGGTATCGCTAAAGCCTAAATATCTAACTTTGCCCTGTCTGACCAGATCGTCTAAAACACTCATGGTTTCTTCGATTGGTGTGTGTCTATCCCAGCAGTGCATCCACAAGAGGTCGACATAGTCTGTGCGCATTCTTCTGAGAGATGCTTCCAGCGCTGCTACCACTGATTTGCGATTGGCTCCGCCAGCATTGGGATCGCCTGGATAGAGTGTGCCAAAAAATTTAGTAGCAACCACTGCCTGGTCGCGGCGCACATCTGATCTGTTGAGATAGTTGCCGAGGATGACTTCGCTATGTCCCTTGGTGTAAACATTGGCGGTATCAATAAAGTTGCCGCCCAATTCAAAAAACGGTCGAGTATGGCGTGTGATTCTTGCTCACTTGAGCCAAAGCCCCATTCTGAGCCAAAAGTCATAGCGCCCAGACAAAATGGGCTGACTCGCAAACCGGAGTGTCCAAGAGTGACATAGTGATTTAATGGCATACTTTCCCTCTATTAAACATGGCAGGCAATCAATGACCGTAAGTCAGAATCAGTGCCAATGTTAACTCCACCAGTGGCTAGCGGTTCAAAAGCATATCAAAGCTTTAGGCTTTGCTTATTTGACTGAGCCTCTAAAAAAGTCCGAGATGTCCGATGACTTGGAGGAGCGCCCATCGCCAAAATAAAAGGCGGCGCGGTCCTCGACAAAAGCGTAATCTTTAGGGACATCGTTGCGCAACTGAGGCAGCGCTGATTGGTTTGATGCGGATCGGACTCAAAGTATGAGGCCAGAAGTTACCGTTTAGGTCGCTACTTTTACAGGGAAGCCATAATCCGCTGGCAATAAAAACAGAGAACACCAGGCTTTAAGTCCTATTGGAGCAACTGGTGCTTTTTGTAAGGTGAAAAATTCCAGGGCTGGTTTGAGTGTCCCACCGGCTTTAGTGTAGCCCTCGTAGCGTACACATTTTTGCCCCAGTAGTTCGCATTTTTCTTTTGTTACTACTTTGCTCAGTCCTTTAAATCGCGGATTTGTATAGCCTATGCCAAGGCAGCTGTCTTTGATTGGATTGATAACATAGCTTTTGTTTTCGGCGTTGACTGAGAGCGTGCGGTTGGGTTGATTTTGCGACCAGAGCATATAGCCGAGGGTATCGACGCCGTTTATGGCGGTGGATGATATTAAAAACTTGATTGACCCAAACTGATTGGTCCGTCCTGCTACTTCCACCGCTCCTTGTGTTGCCGGTTGAGCATGTGCGCTAAGAGTCAGAGCCAGCGATTGCGTCAAAAGTAGCAAAGCGCAGTTTTGAATTGTTTTTATCGTCACTATTGTGTGTTTTGACTCCCGGCAATTTGAGGCGGCTGCTCACGTCCTTTGCCTTTATGCCACACCAATTTAAATTGAAATCCAATACTCACGATGATTTCATGCTCGGGATCTAAGATGTAAGCAGCTGCCAAAAATACAAAAATTTACTGCCAAAGGGCAAAAGTGCTCATTAACTAATTGAGGCAGTAAACTAAATGTTCAATTTGGTGTCCTTGCTGGTATCCCCGTTAGATAGTTTGTGGTTTGGCGATTGCCTGCAATTGCCTGGTGGTAGGACCCAAAATGGAAAATTTACAAACAAGAAATGGACGAGTCTTTATTGTTGGAGACCAACAGGCAAGCTCTGGTCAAGATCAATTAACCAGTACATTGCAGGGTAACCTATCAGATAAGCCTATTGCTTACTTGCTCTCAATCGCTCAGCACTGCGATGCTACCGGATATTTGCATATCGGTCCCAGAGCCTGTGCAGTCGTTATTCAATTAGCGCTGGGCAGCCCCCGCTACGCCGTCTCGCCTATGGGTAAAGGACATGAAGTGATCATGGACCTCTTTACCTGGAAGTCAGGGGCTATCAGTTTTGAGCCTGGTAAGTTGCCAGAGTCTGTCAACGTCGATGAGACTATTGAGCAAATTGTGTCTTGCGGAGAAGTTTTTGGTCACGATACTGACTTTTTGCACAGCCATATGATCACTGATCAATCGATTTTGTTGCGCGGTCCTAAATGCGGTAAAGAAGAATTTGAGTCTATGCTCAAAGGCTGTAAAACAGTCAAAAGTGATGTGCTGGCTGAGTTGTTTAGTAGTATTTACGGCACTCTCAATTTGCTTGATGTGGCAGAGAGGCTCAATTTGCCGCGCAGTCAGTGGGTCATGGGTGTGGCTTATTTGCTGCGTAGTGGAGCGCTCGTGGCACCGGATGGCACATCACTTAAGACAAATGAAACCGGAGTCAATCTCCTTGCTGATTTGAGTCGCGTCGAGGCCGCTTCCAGCGCCGTTGCCGCTACTGCCGAAATGGAAGTGGTACAGACATCGGTGCCATTAGGGTTGCCTCTAGCGCCTGTAGTCCTGAAGCATCAGAGCGGACGTGTCAGTCTCGATCTTTTAAACAATCCAGATACTGGCATTGTCAATGCCGAAGTGATGGAATATTTTGTGGTGGCAGAGTTTTTGAGAGCGGTGCGCTTTAAAACTCCCCTTACTCTCATGGTCTTTTGTCTCTGTCAGGATAGCACCAGTGCCAGTGCTATTTACCTCGAGCACCTGCGCACGATTTTGACTTTGATTGATGGTGTCAGGCGTGAAGTAGACATGTTTGGTCATTTTGGCGAGCGCACTTACGCTATGCTTTTGCCCAATGTTTTGCCGGAGCAAGCAAGTGTACTGGCCGATCGCATTGGTGCTCAAATTACTAAGGACCTGCCTGCCTTTGCCGCTAGTGGTATGTCAATGCATTTTGGCATTGCCGGTGCGCCCACTGACGCTGTAGAGATTGTCACCCTAGCTATGGGAGCGCAGCAAGCGATGAAAGCTGCTCATGACACCAAAGCCCTAAAGATGTTAGTCAATCAAATCAGGGCTTAGAGTCGGTTTAACGAATAACAAAAAGGGGAGAGCCATTGTCTCTCCCCTTTTAAATTGTCTTGCTATACGCGGGTTAAACAGCGGCTCCAGTATTGGCGCTGGCTTCTAGAGCCTTGCGCAGAGAGCCACCACATTTGGTGATTAGTTCGTCTGCTTGTGCTCTGCCCATTTTGCGGGTAAGCATGAGAATGGCGGTTTTAGCCTGGAAGTGGCTTGCCACAAGCGCGCCCTCGGCGATTGGTCTGGCTACATTGCAGAGCAATGCAATGATTGAAACTGCTCTTTCTCTCAATTTTTCGTTGGTAGGTTTGAGGTCCACCATCAAGTTTTCGTAGACTTTACCCAGTCTCACCATGGTGCAGGTCGAAATCAAGTTAAGTACCATCTTTTGAGCTGTACCGGCTTTCATCCGAGTACTGCCGGTGAGAGCTTCGGGACCAACCACTGGAGCGATTGTGACATCGCAAACTTGAGCGAGCGGGGACTCGAAGTTGTTAACGAGAGCGATTACTGCGGCCCCTTCTTTTTTGCCGTATTCGCAGGCGGCTATGACATAAGGAGTGCGTCCGCTGGCAGTAATACCGATGATGGCATCTTTGCTGGATACATTTATTGCTTTGGCGTCTTTTTCGCCCAGTTCTCTAGAGTCTTCGGCGTTTTCAAAGGAGACAAACATTGCTTCTTTGCCGCCAGCGATGCAAGCCTGGACCATTTCTCTATCGACACCAAAGGTGGGATGGCACTCTGTGGCATCGAGGACACCGAGGCGACCGCTGGTACCAGCGCCAAAATAAATCAGTCTGCCGCCTTGAGAGATACGTTCGACGACTAGATCCACTGCTTTGGCAATTTCAGGGGTGACTTTTTGCACTGCTTCGGCGACATCAAAGTCTTCTTTTTGTACGCGTGCTACCAGATCTGCTGAACTCAGCACATCGAGGTCCATGGTTCTGCTATTTCTTTCTTCGGTCACCATTTTGGTGAATTCTTGTATGTAGCCCATGATTACCTTCCTAAGATTGCCTGTGATTTGTCTGATTTAAAAGTGATTTTAACAGTGTTTAGCGCTCTTTTCCGTACTTAGAGCAGCTTATTTGTGTTTTGTGATGGATAAAGCTGATTCTTTGGTCTTGTGTTGCACGGTGGAGCGCTTGAGATAGCTGCCGTCACCCATTTTGCCCAGATACTGACCCTTGTCGATAACCAGCTTGCCCCGGCTAAAGACATAGCGGGCGTCGCCCTGCACGTTCATACCTTCGTAGCAGTTGTAGTCGACGTTCATGTGGTGATTTTTGGCTGAAATGGTCCATTTTTTGTCCGGATCAAAGAGCACGATATCAGCGTCTGAGCCTACTGCAATGGTACCTTTGCGGGGAAACAGCCCAAAGATCTTGGCAGCTGAGGTGGATGTGATTTCGACAAAACGGTTGAGGTTGATGCGGCCCTGCACCACCCCGCCGGTGTAAATGAGGCTCATGCGGTTTTCGACACCGGGTCCGCCATTGGGTATTTTGCTAAAGTCATCTTTGCCCAGTTGTTTTTGATTGGCAAAGCAAAAGGGGCAATGATCTGTCGATACTGTTTGCAGATCGTTCATTCTAAGCCCTGTCCAGAGTTCTTCCTGGTTCCACTTTTCTCTAAGGGGTGGGGTCATGACATATTTTGCCCCTTCAAAATTTTCTCTTTCGTTGTGGCTGATATCCAAAAAGAGATACTGTGGGCAGGTTTCGGCAAATGCCGGGATGCCTTCATCGCGGGCTTCTTTGATTTTTTTGAGGGCGTCGTAACAGCTCAAGTGCACTATGTAGACAGGTGAGCCAGCCATTTCGGCTAGAGCTATGGCGCGGTTGACACCTTCTGCTTCCGCTTTAGTGGGTCTTGTCAGGGCGTGAAACTTAGGCGCGGTGCAGCCTTGCTCTAGGGCATACTGGACGATTTCATTGATTACCACACCGTTTTCGGCGTGCATACAAATAAGTCCACCTTGCTCACCAGCAGTGACCATGGCTCTAAAAATAGTGGCATCATCCACAAGCAGCACACCCGGATAAGCCATAAACAGCTTAAAGCTGGTCACGCCTTCCTGGTCTATTAGTTTCTTCATTTCGGAGAGGCGCTCTCTGGGCATGTCCGTGGTGATCATATGGAAGCCATAGTCAATTGCCGCTTTGCCTGCTGCTTTGGCATGCCAGGTATCGAGCGCTTCGTAGAGAGATTGACCTTTGTTTTGGATGGCAAAGTCGATAATCGTGGTGGTACCGCCGTGGGCAGCAGCCCTTGTACCTGTCTCGAAGTTGTCAGCGGAAGTTGTGCCGCCGAAGGGCATGTCCATGTGGGTGTGGGCGTCGATACCGCCAGGGATGACGAGCAAGCCCTCGGCATCGATGACCTGGTCTGCTTCCATCTCCAGGCATTCGCCGATGACTGAGATGCGCTCCCCATCAATCAATATATCGCCATGATAATCATCTACGGCAGTAACGATGCGCCCGTTTTTGATCAGTGTTTTCATGCCGTCTCCAATACAAAAATGATTAGCTGAAAATTATATACGCTTGGCGAAGTGTGGGGCATTATTTCAAGGTTCTCAAGCGTACTGACTCAGTCTTCATGCTATAAACAACCTGGAGCTTAAGGAGTAAGTACATTGAAGGGCGTGACATCCGAGGTCATAGCTGAAGTCCGGTCACGGGCTGGCATATTGGAAGTAATTTCGGAAACTGTCGTCCTCAAGAGGGCTGGTAAGGATTACAAGGGCTGCTGCCCTTTTCATGGCGAAAAATCGCCATCATTTTTTGTCAGCCCCGACAAAGGCATTTTTAAGTGTTTTGGCTGCAATGAGGGCGGCGACGTCTTTGCCTTTATTCAAAAGTCCAAAGGTCTGGATTTTATTGATTCGGTCAGAGATCTGGCTCAAAAGTATGGTGTACAGCTAGCGGAGTCTGTGGAAGACCGCAAGCAATACGATAAGCGCTCGCAGATTTTGATGCTCTATCAGCAAGCTAGTGAGTATTACATCCATCTTTTGCAAGACCCCAACGAAGGCGCCTTTGCTCGTCAGTATCTGCAAGACCGCGGTATGACTGCTGAGACTATCGACAAATTCAAATTGGGTTATGCTCCCAATGCCTGGGACGGACTGCTTACATATTTGAGCGAAAAAACCAAAGTCTCGCAAGCCACACTAGAAGAGGCAGGGCTAGTGAGAAAGCGCCAGGAGAGTAGCGGTTGCTATGATCTCTTCCGCAATAGATTGATGATACCGATTTGCGATAGCGATGGTAAAGTCATCGCCTTTGGTGGCAGGACTCTGGGCGATGATCAAGTCAAATATCTCAATTCACCTGAGACCCCGATCTATCATAAGGGGCTGCACCTGTTTGGTTTTAACCTGGCCAAAGACTCCATCAAAAAGAAAGATAGCGTCATTGTGGTGGAGGGCTATTTTGATGCTATTACTTCCCATCAATTTGGCTTTACCAATACTGTGGCTACTCTTGGCACTGCTCTTACCGAGCAGCAAGCAAAGCAGCTGGTGCGCTATACCGATAGTAAACGGGTCTATCTCTCCTTTGACGCCGATGCTGCTGGCATTAGAGCTGTAGACCGCGGTAGCGAAGTGCTCACTCAAATTGCCGAAGGTGTAGGCATTGAACTGAGAGTAATTGCCATACCGGGCGGCAAAGACCCAGACGAGTGCTTGCGCTCGGGGGCTGACGGTGTGGAGGCTTTTACTCACGCTATCGATAAAGCGGCTTTGATGCTCGATTATCGCCTCGAAAAAGCCATTGCCGGTATCAACGTAACAAGCAGTATGGGACGCATCGAAGCCTCGCGCAAAGTCGTGCCAATACTGGCACAAATTAATAGCGCTATAGCGCGCAGTGAGTATCTACGCATCTGGGCGCTCAAGCTCGGCATCAGAGAAGAACAGTGGCTGACCGAAGTCGGTGAATATCGCCGTGCCAATAGATTAGATCAGCCTGCCCAAGGACAGGGCGGCGGCAATCGCGGCTATAACAACTACAACAACAATTACAATAACCGTGGCTATAGCCAGTACAATCAAAACCAGGGCGGCAAATTTAGGGGCAACAATAATTTTGCTGGCGGCAATGCCTATGGCGGGTCAAATGGTGGTGCGAGTACTCGCGCTGCTGAGCTTAGGCCGAGTGCGGCGCCTGATCATGACCCTTTTGCCGAAGCTATTGCCATGGATGACTCCAGTATGCACGGACCCGCTGGTGATGATGACCGTGAAATCGCCATGCCTGCCAAACCCAAGCCAGTAGCAGCCCCAGCCCCCCAAGGCTACCAAAATCAGCAAGGTGGCTATCAAAACGGTCCAGGTGGCTTTCCCAATCAACAAGGCTTCCCCAATCAGCAGGGCGGCTATCAGGGTGGCTTTAACCAGGGCAATAAAGGTAACTGGCAAAAAGGCGGCGGCGGCAAAGGCGGCTTTAAAAAGAAAGAAAAAGATATTGCCGACGAAGAATCGATGCCCATGCCGTTTTATGTGCAAACCAGAAGGACGCCCATGTCTGGCCATGTTGAAGGTGAAAAGCAGCTGCTTGCACTTTATCTCACCTCAAAAGAGGACTATGACATCGCCATCCGCGACCTGGGCGAAGACCGACTGATTACTCCCGCTCACCGCACAATCAAGCAGGCCGTAGAGGGTGTGGGTCCTAACTTTGCCACTGTTGAGGATTTGCAAAATCTGGTCATGGACCGCATCGGTGCCGACAAAGAAGCCAGTAAAGCCATGGTAGATGTCATATACAAAGCCGAGGAATTTAGAAAACAAAAAGTTCCGGTACAGGTTGTTTTGAAAGAATCCCGGGCAAGAATATTAAAGGAGCGCATTTCCCTCTTGATAACCGAGAGCTTATCTCGGCTGTCTTCGGAGGACGAGAGCGAAGTAACCAGGATGCAAGGTAGAATAAAGCTGTTGACCGAGTTCAATGTGAAGGTATTACCCAATATCGAAACCATCGAAGAACTGGAAGACTTAAGACGCAAGCTAGACGCTATCGAAGACGACCGAGTAAATTGACCTAGACCTAGACGGAGACCCACGAGTGACTAAGGGCAAAGACAAAGAAGACCAGTTCATTTCCAAGCTTGATAAACTCGAGGTTGCCGGCAAGCAGCGCGAGTCTGGCTTAGAAGAGCTACTGGTCAACAGCGGTGCTGAACTCGAAGATGAAGTGCCTAACTTGCCTGAAGCGGCGGAAGACAATTCTTTTGAGTTTAAAGATGATCTCGAAGAAGATCCCGAACGCTTTGAAGAGAAGGTATCTCAGGGTCTGTCCTCTGACGATCCTGTCCGTATGTATCTGCGTGAGATAGGTCGCATCCAGCTTTTGACTGCCGATCAAGAAATTGAATACGCTCGTCGCATCGAAATGGGCGGTTCTGACGGTGCTATTGCTAAAAGACGCCTGGTACAGGCTAACTTGCGCTTAGTTGTATCCATTGCCAAAAAATATGTCGGACGGGGCATGCTCTTTCTTGATTTAATCCAGGAAGGCAATATGGGTCTCATTCGGGCTGCCGAAAAATTTGACTACGAACGTGGCTATAAATTCAGTACTTATGCCACTTGGTGGATTAGACAGGCAATTACCAGAGCCATCGCTGACCAGGCTCGTACCATCCGCATCCCGGTGCACATGGTAGAGACTATCAACAAACTCAAAAAAGTCACTCGTAAGCTACAGCAAGATAAAGGCCGCAAGCCCACCGAAGAAGAAATCGCTGAGTCTATGGAGATTAGCATCACTAAGCTGCGCGATATCATCAAAGTGGCTCAGGAGCCAGTCTCTCTTGAGACACCAATCGGTAAAGAAGAAGACAGCAAACTCGGTGACTTTATCGAAGATAGAGATGCTGAGACTCCAGCTGCTTCTGTTACTCAAGACCTCCTGCGTGAAGACATCATCGAAGTAATGGCATCACTCTCGCCTCGCGAAAGAGATGTATTGCGTCTGCGTTTTGGTCTAGATGATGGGCGTCAACGCACTCTGGAAGAAGTCGGACAGCTCTTTGGTGTCACCCGTGAGCGTATTCGCCAGATTGAAGCAAAAGCTCTACGCAAGCTGCGTCATCCCAATCGCAGTCGTCGCTTAAGAGAATACATCGATTAATTAAAGCGGGCACTAAATATGGTGCCCGTTTTTTTTGCTTTGGGTATTAGCTATAGCTCAAGTCTTCGTCAGCACTGAGCCAGTCGAGTACTTCTGGCTGTCTTTTTAGTTCTTCTAATAGCTCATACAGGCTGGAAGCGTCCTGGGCTGCTACTGCTTTAAGTGGGACGTTTAGTACTTTGACTGTAATGGCTCTTGAACCAAGCTCGATGTGGACTTTGTCGTCTAGCTTTAGCTCATGGGACGACTTGGCTGGTCTGTCGTTGACATAGACACGCCCCTGCTCGCACGCCATCTGAGCTACTGTCCGACGTTTGATCAGACGTGATACTTTTAGCCATTTATCCAGACGCATGACATAAGACCTTTATTTAGATTGCTACAGGCCAATTATAGTGGACTTAGCCCAAAATGCTTGCACTGTATCTGGTGCACTTTAAGCTCGTTTAAGCGCTGGCTTGACTTCGGTCATGATGTAGGTGCATAGTTTTGGTCGGATATTGAGTTTAGTGAAGCCGGCTGGTGAGTGATAAGCGTTCTCTATTTGCTGCCAAGAGACAAATTGGATTGAGCGATTCTAAGAACATGGTTTGTCCGTCTGATAAGAAATCACTCACCCTTAAGCTACTTTGAATCAAAAGTACTCTTTTTTACTGATTACTGGACTTAGGCGCGTTGATCATTGCGATTTTTCAAGAGGTGAAGTAAGTTTTGCCTGACAAACTGCAAAGTAGGTGTATGCTCTAAAAGTTACCGCAATTACCTGTCAATTTCGTTCTGGTATCTACTAAGTCCACCTTGGCCAACAAACACACTAACGTCCCGTTAAGCTCTGCTCTGCCTGGTTATGGCAAAGTGATAAAGACACCTCTCAGTCGCACTGTGATGGCCGCACTTTTGTCTAGCTTGTCTGTTTTTGTGCTGGCAGGTTGTGGTCATAGTGAGACAAAAGAAACAGTTGAAGCAAAGGACAAGCCAGCTAGCGGTCCTAAAATCATTCCAATAACCGAAGACACTATCAAGCGCATCGATTTTAAGACCGAAGTGGTGGAAGAACGCGATGTCGCTGTGCCGCTACACCTGACAGGCAAAATTGAGCCAGATTACGGCTGTAGCGTCGATGTCAGTGCTCGTATCGCCGGGCGTATATCAAAAATACTCGTCAAGCCTGGGGAAGTAGTCGCCCGTGGACAGCTCATGGCCATGGTTGACAGCCCTCCTGTTAGCGATATGCAAGGTGAGCTGGTAGAAGCTAAGTCCAAGCTAAATATTGCCGAAGCACACGCTGAACGCGAAAGACAAATATACGAAGAGCATCTTGAGCGTCCTAAAGGTCTCCTCGACGCCCGAGCGCTCATGCAAAACACAAGAGTGCAAGCGGAGCTTGCCGAGCTTGAGTATCAGAGACAGGAAGGTCTCTACCGCGAAAAAATCGCTGCCACTAAAGACTATCTGGCTGCTAAAGCAGCTCTGGCTAGAGCCAAAGTTGACTATGAGCAAGCCCGTACGGCGCTGGCTCGCGAAGAACAACTCTACAAAAACCGCGCTTTGATGAAGCGTGACTATCAACTTGCCATGGCCGAAGTGGCTCGCTTGAAGCAGCATTTGAATACCATAGTCAAACGTCTTGGTTTTCTCGGTGCCGACCCTGCGATGACCCAGGAAGTATTGCGTACCGGCAACATTAATGGATTGGTCCGCATCGTGTCACCCATTGATGGAGTGGTGGGCAAATATGACTATGGTGTAGGCGAAATAGTGCAGCCAGATAAGTCTATGTTTGTTGTCACTGATTTAAAGACAGTGCTTGTGGCAGCCGACCTGCCTGAGATTGATTTGCGCCGGGTCAAGCCCGGTAACACAGTCAAAATTGTCGTACCAAGTTATCCCGATCAAAAGTTTTCTGGCGTTATTAGCTTTATCAGTGATAACGTCAATGCCCTGACTCGTACTGTGCCGATTCGTGCGCGCCTGACTAATTCATCAGGCAAGCTCAAAGCCAACATGTATGCTGAGATTGATTTGCAAGGTGCGCCTCGTAAGTTTTTAGCCTGCCCCAAGTCAGCCATACAAGAGCGTGAAGGCAAAAAAGTCGTCTTTGTTAAACGCAACGATGGTTTTGAAGAACGCACAGTCAAACTTGGACTTATCGGTGAACAGTTTATCGAAGCCGAATCGGGTCTCAGTGCCGGCGATATAGTGGCCACTCAAGGTAGTTTGATGCTCAAAACCGAGCTTAGTTATCAGCACTGAGTCAGGCGAGAGAATAAAGCAAACAGATGATTGGTCTTATTAGATTTGCCTTAAAACAAAGACTGCTCACTGTTGGTGCTGCGCTTGCTGTGGCTGGACTGGGCGTTTATAGCGCCATGAATATCGCTATTGACTCTTTTCCTGATGTGTCCAATGTGCAGGTGCAAATAATCACTGAGCCAGAGAGTATGGCTACCGAGGAAGTGGAAGCCCTGGTCACATTTCCCATCGAAAACGGTCTCAATGGTCTGCCTAAAGTAAACAAAATCCGTAGCAACTCTAGCTTTGGTCTCAGTGTGGTCACGGCCATCTTTGATGACGATGTCGATGTTTATTGGGCCCGCAACCTTGTACAACAAAGACTCTCGCAAATAGACCTGCCCAATGGCTCTGCTAAACCGACACTGGGACCAGTTGTCTCGACTTTTTCAAACGTCCTCAACTATTACCTGACCTCTGACAAACATGACCTGACTGAGTTGCGCACCATACAAGACTGGCAAGTGGCCAGACGTCTGCGCGCTGTAAGCGGCGTCGGTAATGTCGTCAGTTATGGCGGCTATGTAAAACAGTATCAGGTACTGGTTAATCCTCATGTACTCAAGGGCTATAACCTGCGCTTGATTGATGTTATCCGCGCTCTTGAGCAAAATAACCTCAATGCTGGCGGTAACTTTATTGAGCGCGGCGGCGAAGAAGTAATTATCCGTGGACTTGGTCGTATCGAGAATATCGAAGATATCCGCAATATTTTGCTCAAGTCAATTGATGGCACACCTATTAAAGTTGGGCAGATAGCCCAGGTCGACATTGGTCCGGCCTTCCGCCGGGGCAGTGCCTCTATGGACGGCAAGGGCGAGACTGTCACCGGTATGGTTTTGACTCGCAAAGGTGTCAACACCAAAGCTGTAGTCGACAGAGTGCGACTTGTTATTGACGAAATTCGCGGTGAATTGCCTGAAGGCGTGACTTTGCACACTTATTATGACCAGAGTGCTCTTGTCGATAAGACTATCGAGACAGTCAAAGAAGTGCTTACTCTCGGTGGTTCGCTTGTTATTCTTGTCCTGGGAGCCATTCTTCTCAATGTGCCTTGCTCTTTGATTGTGGCAGTGATTATTCCGCTGTCACTTTTGTTTAGCTTTATCATGATGAAAAATACCGGTCTCACCGCCAATTTGATGACACTTGGAGCGGTGGACTTTGGTGTAATCGTCGATGCTGGTGTGGTCATGGTGGAAAATATCTTCCGCCATCTAGCTGAAGAGCAGGAAAAAGTACGTCAAGGTGAATTAACTCAAGGTGAGTACGAGCACAACCGCTACGCTGTGGTTTATACCGCAGCTAAAGAAGTAGGCTCTCCGATATTTTTTGCTATTACGATTATCATCGCCGTCTATCTGCCACTTTTTACACTTGAAGGTGTGGAAGGGCGGATGTTTACCCCTCTGGCTCTCAACTATATCTATGCACTTTCAGGCGCACTTTTGGTATCGCTTACAGTGATACCGGTATTATGCTTCTGGTTTTTGCGCGGCAAGATTGTCGAGCGCCACAGCCCGATTATTGAATACGCCAAAAAAATGGTGACCCCCGCTCTGGCCAAGTCTCTTGCCCATCCCCGCAAGACTATTGCTATAGCTTGTGCGGTCTTGCTTGGTTCTTTTGCCTTGTTCCCATTTTTAGGCTCCGAATTTATACCGAGTCTGGATGAAGGCTCGATACTACTGCGTACCAAGCTATCCCCCAGTGTTTCGCACACTGAGTCGCGACGCGTTGCCGCTATAGTCGAAAAGACTCTGCTGGAGTTTCCTGAAGTGGAAGTGGTGGTCTCTCGTATCGGTCGATCTGGTATGGGCGGAGACCTGGAAGGTATTGATAACGCCGACGTGTATGTAGGTCTCAAGCCAAAAGATAAGTGGACTACCACCCACGACAAAGAAGATCTGGTCAACAAAATGGCTGCAAAGGTAGATAAGATCCCTGGTCTTATTTATAGCTTTAGCCAACCTATCGGTGACATGATCGATGACTTGATTGCCGGTATTAAAGCCGATCTCGGTATCAAAATCTTTGGTGAGGATCTTGAGACTCTCGATGGCATTGCCACCAAAATCGAAAAAATCGTTAGAGAAGTGAGGGGCTCAGCTGACGTGCAAAAGGAGCATTTGCTCGGCTTGCCGCAACTTAATATCAAGCTCAAACGGGATGTCATAGCGCGTTATGGTCTCAATGTCGATGATGTGCAGGAGATTATCTCAACAGCTCTGGCTGGGCGTGAAGTATCTGAAGTTGTGGAAGGGACCAGGCGTTTTGGTCTGTTAATAAGATTTCCAATCAATTTTAGAGAGTCTCAAGAAGACATCGAATCAATCCTGGTCGACACTCCAGACGGTGGTCGTGTGCCGCTCAAGCAGCTAGCTGATATAAGCAATCAAAACGGTACAGTGATGATCAACCGTGAAGACGGACAAAGACGTACAGCTGTCTTGTCTAACGTTAGAGGACGAGACCTTGGCACATTTGTAGAAGAAGTACAAAACAGGGTCAATAAAGAAGTGACACTGCCACGCGGTTATCGCATCGTCTGGGGTGGTCAATTTGAAAACCAACAAAGAGCGATGGCTCGCCTGGCACTGGTTGTACCAGTGGTGCTGCTCTTGATCTTTGTCCTATTGTTTGCCTCGTTTAACAGTCTGCGCAATGCTGGACTGATTATGCTCAATGTCCCTTTTGCAATCATTGGTGGTATCGTCGCTCTTTATATTTCGCACCAGCCTATCTCGGTACCGGCGATTATTGGTTTTATTGCATTGTTTGGTGTGGCGGTGCAAAACGGCGTAATTATGGTGAGCCATATCATGCAATTGCAAAAGCAAGGTGTGCCTGTGCTCGAAGCCACACTGGAAGGTGTAAAAGTAAGACTTAGACCAGTCCTGATGACTGCTCTCGTGGCGATGGTGGGCTTTTTGCCTCTGGTTTTTAGTCACGGCACTGGTGCTGAGGTGCAACGTCCTCTGGCTACTGTTGTGCTTGGTGGTCTATGTACCTCTACTATTTTGACTCTAGTGGTTTTGCCAACTCTCTACACGCTCATCAATAGAAATATCGACCATACCAAAAACGAAAAAGAACCAACTCGCAAATATGGTGCCGCTCAATCTCTCAATACTCAGCAGATTAGCGCCATCATCAAAGATCAGGGCTGGATTGAGGGTGAAGCCAAAGAGTCAGCAGATAACGCCGAGGCGTCTGGCAATGGCGCCAGTGGTGGCGACGCTGTTGAGCCACCTGGCAAATCTAGTTGATTTACTGGCTAATATTAAGCGACCTTTATCTTTGATGTTTGAACTTTTTTGTGTAGTGAGACGTCATCTCTTACATCTAAGGTAACTCAAGGAGTTTACGGTAATGAAGTTTCAACTTTTGGCTACACTCTCGCTATCACTGGTAGCCGCATCCACCATCATGTCCAGTCAGGATGCCCAGGCTAAAGACTGGAGATATAGCGTCAACAATAGACAACAAAGACAACAAACACGCATTTATAAAGGGATCCAGTCTGGCAATCTGACACAGCACGAGGCTGCTCGTTTAGGGCGTCGCGAGGCGCAGCTCAACCGTCAGGAAGCAAGATATAGAGCTAGTGGCAATGGTCTCAACTCTTATGAGCGTGCCAAACTGCAGCGCGAGCAAAATCAGTTGTCTCGCAGTATCCATAATCAAGCTCACGATGCTCAGCGATAGACAGTTTAGTGTTAGCGCTTAAAATAGCCTTTTGGCGTTTTTAAAGTTCTAGTTTGAGCGCTGACATTTTTATGCAAATCGCCGGTGTGGAAGAAGTACGGATACTGGAGTTTTGGCTCACTGGCTTGATTTAGCTGTTCCATCAGAGCAGTTGGAATCTCGAATTCCAGGGCATTGATATTGTCCTCAAGTTGAGTCAGTTTGCTTGCCCCGATAATTGTGCTCACCACACCGGGTTGATTTGTCACCCAGTTAAGCGCTACTTGCGCTGGTGTGCGCCCCAGTTGCCCGGCCACCTCGACCAGTACATCCACCATTGCCATTGCTTTATCACCACTGGCATCCATATGAGGATCGGTAATCCAGGTGCTGGCCAGTCTGCCATCCCCTTTGATTTGACCGTTTTCTCTTTTGTATTTACCGGTCAAAAGTCCATTGGCAAGTGGACTCCAGGGGCAGATGCCGATGCCAAGCTCGATAGCGGCGTCGGTGTATTCAAATTCAATATTGCGCACTGCCAGTGAGTATTCCATCTGGATTGCTGCAATCTTTTCCCAGCCGCGCCATTCAGCAAGAGTCTGTGCTCGACCCAGATACCAGGCTGGTGGGTTGCTCAGACCGATATAACGCACTTTGCCAGATTGCACCAGGCTATTGAGTGATGACATCACTTCTTCAGCGGGGGTCATGGTGTCCCAGTTGTGCACCCAATAAAGATCGATATAGTCGGTTTTGAGTCTTTTGAGAGACTTCTCCACTGATTCCAGCATGTGTTTGCGGCCATTGCCACCACCATTGGGGTCACCAGCCCTTGTGCCAAAAGTGTATTTTGTGGCCAGTACTACTTCGTCGCGATTGGTCAGTTCATGGACTAATTCGCCTGTGATCTCTTCACTCTGTCCTTCATGGTAGCCATCAGCTGTGTCCAAAAAATTGCCCCCGGCTTCCAGGTAACGTTTGACTATTGCTTTTGCCGTGTCTTTATCTGAGCTCCAGTGACCTTCCCAGACTTCGCCAAAAGTGGCAGTGCCGAGCGAGAGTGGCGATACTCTCAAACCACTTTTGCCCAATAGATAATAGGTGGCCAGACTCTTTATCTGCTTCTCGTTGCCGGGTGTGCCTTTAGCGGGTACCACTTTGCTTTTTTCGGTGTTTGCTTCTGCTGCTTTGGCCATGGGATATGCTCCATAATTTGTTGCTTTGATAATATTAGACCGGTCGTCTACAGTCTGTCAATTGCCCCTTAAATATGACGTATTATTAGAGCGATTCCTAATTTGCTGGTCGCTTCAGTCTGTAGGGGAGACCTTGGAGGAGACATAGTGTACAAAAAGATTTTGCTGGCATTTACTATTTGTCTTTTGACTGCCCCTCAAGTGTTGGCCCTGGCCGCGGAGCTAACGCCCCAGCAGAAGGAAGAAGTAAAGCTCAAGAGTGCTGTCTGGGGCCTCAAAAGGCAGAAGGCTCTGGAACTGACAAAAGCTAAAAAATTTGCCGAAGTAGAAGCTATCTACAAACAAATAATCGAAGAGCGCCGTGCCCTCAATTTGGACCTTTTATCTGAGCTGGATTTACTTACCACGCTCTATCTAAACTATGGCAAAAACGACCTGGCCGAAACCACCGCAAGAGAGATGGTGGTCAGTCGCGAAAAAATCAGTGACAGCGAAGATCCAACACTGGCTTATCCGCTAGAACAACTGGCTAAATGTCTGGATCGCATAGGCAAAAAGGATGAAGCAATAACTGTCAGAGCCCGCGCTGCTAAAATCAAAAAGGATGCTCAGTCAATCCCTCATTTTGGCAAGATTTTGCTGCCACCCGGAGCTCCTGCCCGCATCAAAGAAGCCGAAGAGATGCGTCTGCTTGGTCAAAATATATGCGCTTAGACCTGCAGAGCAAAGCGCTTGCTTATTTTGACCGCGCTGTAGCACTGGATAGTAAAAACGCTCAAGCATACAAAGACCGTGCTAGTGCCGAGTCCTGGTTTGATATGACGACTAAAGCAATCAATGACTTAAACCTGGCCATTAAACTCAAGCCTGATTTTGTCCAGGCTTATTTTGATCGTGGTATGGCATACGAGAGTCTCAGTCAATATCCCCGGGCTCTCAGTGACTTTGGCCGGGCTATTGCGCTCAATCCTCGTGATATAGAGAGTCTTGGCACGCGTGGCAAGCTCCTGGATGTGATGGGTAAGCACAAAGAAGCAATTGCTGATTATACTCGTGCCATCGCCAGTGATACTACACACTACTGGCCCTACGTGCAAAGAGCGGTGGCTTATACCAGTCTCAAGCAATACCAAGATGCGATAAATGACTACACCACGCTGATTGAGCGTGCTCCCGATGACTATGAGTATTACGAGTATCGCCGGGATCTTTATATCAAGGCCGGCGATAAAGCAAAAGCTCAGGCTGATCAAAAAACGATAAGTCAGCTAAAAAGCAAACTCAAATAGTAGCTTTGCCCACCAGTGTGGCGCCAGGACCGCTAAACCCGATATGTTGTTTGGCCTCGCTGCTTTGTCCATGCCCAATCGGTGACTCCAGTAAGTAGGCGGCAATCATATGATTGAGCTTTTTGATGGTGCCTGGATTTTGCTCTGGCAAAAACGGTAGTGGCTTGCCGCAAGGGTTTTTAAGGATGTATTTGGTAAAGGCAATAAGATTACGCAGAGTACCCCAGCGTCGTCTCAGTCTCATGCCATCAAAAATTTGGGCATCGACTGTGGCGGCTTCTAGCTGCGGTCCATTGGTAAAATATTGCGCATCGGGACACTCTAATACAGTCATACCGCTGGCCCAGGCTCTAAAGCAGAGATCTTGAGCTTGCGTAGTGAGCGAGATAAAAGAGCTGTCGATGCTTTCTTTGGACTTCAAAAACTCCATAGGTATAAGCATGCCGCTAAATTCGTGCCAGTCAACTGTGCCATCGGCTCTGGGCTGGGGCGCCAGGCTGTCTCGCACTTCGGCAGTGGCGCAGACTATAGCTGTTTGACCGGCTTGTTTGAGTTGCTCTGCTCTCCGCACCAGACGCTCCAGGCAGTGCACCGTGGGTAGTGCGGCAGCGGAGAGTATAAAGACATAGCTAGCGCTGCTGCCCCGGGCGACACGGCTGAGAGTCTGACCGACATTGGCGATAGTTATACCCTGCCATGACTGTGCCGGTTGGTTGAGCTCTTGATTTTGTTCATCTTTAGCACCCATGGTGATAAAGCGCCAGCTTCTAAAATCGTGCTGACCATAGGGCAGTGAGCCAATATCTGGCTTATCGCAAAGAGCGATACTGTCTTCACCGTGGGCTCCCTGACAAAACCAGTAACGCAATTTGTCCGGGTCATAACTTTGATAAGTTAGAGTCTTATTGTAGAGTTCATCAGGCTTTTGCATGCTCGTGGCAAAAACACAAAATTCAACTTCAGGTAGTGTTTGAGGTCTTTGCTCTTCTGCATTGGCTAGGCTGGCTTGTACGATAAATTGATATGTTTCGCTCTCTGGATCGAGCGCCAAAAGCTTTTGTACTGGCTCTAAAAGTGGCACATAGTCAAACTTGACCTCGGTTTTATTGAGGTTCCATCTGTTGCGCTCAACTATATCTAGATTGTAACCACTCTCTTTAAACAGTTGCTCTACCAGCGCTCTTGTAAAAAAGCGCATGTGGGTATGGTCCAATAGTCCCACCGCTCTGTAAGGTAGGCGGCCAGCCAGGAGGCTAAGTCTAATGTCACCGTGTGCGACATGGGGAATAGAGCTGACGATTTTGCCGTTTGGGTTTAATAGCCCTTTGATTTGTTTGAGAGTCTCAGCGGGATCTCTCAAATGCTCCAGTACATCTGCCAGGAGCGCAACATCAAACTTTTGACCCTTAAAGTGCTCGCTCAAATCAGTTCTATCGAGATCGAGCACATGTACTTCATGCCCTTTGGCTCTTGCTTCTTTTGCCGCGTCGCTGTCAATTTCGACGCCAACCACCTGGCAGGCAAAGTGATTGATCATGGCGTCTGTCAAAAAGCCAGTACTGGAGCCGAGTTCTAGGACTCTTTTGTTGTGACCAACGCGGTTGAGCAAACGACCATAATGGGTGCTCTCGTCCAACTCTTGCAGTTTGTAGTCGTAGCGCAAAGATGAGTCTGCCAGGTCTTGCTGAGCGTTTGTGACGCGGTTGGTGTCAATTGTTGGCATGGTTACTAAAAATCGCTCAGATGTAAGAAACAGAGCGATTTTAATCTAATTCTTGAGAACTTAAATTAGATAAATGAAATCGGAAGCCTCAGGCAGCCTTTTTGGCTGGTCTCCAGGCTCCAAGTGAACAAACACCATTTTGACAGACAACGCCCTCGGCAGCTGGGGCGGGGTTGTTATGCTCCATGGCTACGACAGTGTTGCTATCACCCTCAAGCAGTTGTTTGAGCCTGCGCTCCCCGTCTTTGCTGAGGTTATCCGGTCCGTTTGCGTGCGTGTACATACAAGCCTCCATGCCAAAAGGCGCTTTTAAATAATCAAAGTTATTGGTTTTGAGCCATGCTGCACTATAGCTATTTGGGGCTATTTGCCAGTGCAGCATCGTTTTTGCTTACGTTAATGAGACGCATTTAGGGAGGGATGGTTCCGCTTGGTCTAATATTTAATAGAACAACCCAAATTGCCCGTCGGTGCCTCAGATGTCTCACAAAATCTTGCAGAAAGCCTCAAAACAGGCAGTTGTCGCTCTCTTTGCCATGGCAATAAGTGCTGCCAGCGCCGTGCAGGCTGCTCCTGTAGCGCTCAAGCATAGCCCCCAGACTGATTTGAGCGTGACTCAACCGGTCGGCAGCATGGGGCGTCTGCTCTTGCCTCAGGGCATGCTCAAGGTGCGCGGTCAGGTGGTCGAGGTGCAGGCTGTACCGGAGTGGCTCTTTGACCGTCACACAGTGCTCAAAGGCAAGTTGTTACAGGCTACTATCCGCAGTGGAGAAGCTGCAGCCAATCCCAATACCAGTCTTGATGCACTTGTCTATTTTAATGATGGCGACTGGCTCAAAGAGCTGTATCGTGGCAAACGCACACGTGAGTCAATCACACTCAAAAGTGGTGAAATAGTCTCAGGTAATGTGCGCTCAGTGGGTGAAGAAGCACTCAATATTGAAATTATTCCGGGCACTATTAAAAAGATTGAGCTGGGCGATATTGTGGGCGTGGACAGTCCCTATGCCTATCGCATCAATGTAGCGCTGGCTAATGTCAAAATCGCACCCGATAGTCAGGACCTGGCTGCTGATGGTGGCGCAGTGCAATTTACACCAGCTACTATCATCAACGGCAAATTTGGCAATCAACTGGCTAAAAACAAAACGGCAATTTTGCCCGCCTCTAATTTGCCTGGTACTGAGGGTGGTATCACGCGCAATAAAATCGCTTCTATGGTTGCTGCCGACACAATCAATACACTGGCACCGCTTATTGCCATACCGATTGTTGTGCCTCTGGGTGAGCGCTCAGCCATACGCGGACTCAATAGCTATCAGCAAGCTGATTTTATTAATAGTGTGCTTGATTTGCCGCCGACACCATCGGCTATTGCCCGTTTTTAAGTTCTGTCGTTGTTTAGCTCAAACCAAAAGGTACTACCCTGACCCGGTTGGCTTGTCACGCCAATAGTGCCAGAGTGTTGTTCTACGATTGCTTTGCAGATAGCCAGACCCAGTCCTGTGCCGCCTTTTTCTCGGCTGTCTGACGAATCAATCTGATGGAATTTTTCGAAGATACGGTCTTTTTGATCGTCAGCTATTCCCGGGCCAAAGTCTTCCACCGCAAAGTTAATAAGGCTCTGTTTGGGTGAAGTCACTTTGATGCGGACGTCAGCACCTGGGCTGGAGAATTTGACGGCATTTGAAATTAGATTAGTCAGTATTTGCGTCAGTTTGTCTGCGTCACCTCTTACTGTGCCATCAAAATTGAGCACTGGTATCAGATTGACTCCCGCTTTTAGTGCCATACCGGCAGTGGCATGGATAGAGTCATCGACCAGTTTACTAACAGGTACATCTTTGAGGTACATGTCCATTGCGCCTGCTTCGATTTTACGCAAGTCGAGCATTTCGTTGATCAGGCGTATCAGTCTATCGGTAGACTCTCTAGCCACTTCGATAAATTCTTTGCCCTCGCTCGAATCAAGCGTTACGATATCGTTTTCGAGTAGGCCGAGAGCACCTCTTATAGAAGTAAGGGGCGTGCGCAATTCGTGGGATACTACCGAATAAAACTCGCTGACCCGGCTTTCTGCTAACTTTCTTTCGGTGATGTTGTGAATGATAAACGATGTGCCAGTTCTCTGACCGGTACTATTGAGCACTCTATCTACTGTCAGTGCCACATCGATGATTGCGCCACTTTTGGTTACAAGCTTTGTGTCAATGGCGGGATTGTCTGTATTGCCATTTAAAAATGGTTTACTCAAAGCTGTCAGTGGTGGATTTTTGGGCTCAAGCAAATCTACTGAGCAACCCTTTAGTTCCTCAGCCGAATAGCCAAAAAGTCTCTCTGCTCCTTTGTTCCAACTAGTGATTTTGCCGCCAAGGGAGGCTCCGATAATAGCATCAGTGCTCGATTGCACCACATTGAGTAGATTTTGATTGAGTGTCGCTGTCCTGGTGCGCACTAGATAATCACCGATTTGCTGACCAAGTGAATTGAGCATAGAGAGTTGGTCTTGCGCTATCGAAATGATTTTTTCACAGTAAAAGTCAATTTGCATAAAGACTTTGCCTTTTATGGTAATTGGCAAAGTGTAGATTTTGACTAGCTTGGGGCGTTCTTTAAGCGGTTTGTTCAGGGCATCGCTATGGATTTCTGCTACTACAAAGCCATGCGCTTCTTCTGGATTGGGATTGCCCAGATCAAGAGTATTAGTCTCAAATTCGGTGATTAGTGCAGCAAAAGCTAGATCCTTTGGCACTATTGCATTGACCAGGCGGGCCAACAAAAGATGAGCAATTGATCTAAAGGTTTTGGCCTCAAACAATAGTTTTGTTACTGCGTATTGAGTTGTGATCTGATGTTTGCGCTGTCTCAGTTCTCTCGTTTTAAGCGCTACCAGCTCTTCTACGTGGGCTCGTGTCGTTTCCAGTTCTGATTGTCTTTGAGCGATTGCGGTTAGCTCTTTTGTGGTGGAGTGTATGGCAGTAAACAAAAAGATGTCTTCAAAGACAACCCACCAGACATGCTCTACCCAGCGCCAGGGCTGGATTGTCGCTACTCCGTAAATGGACTCAGGATAAACTATGCCCCTGACGATGTGATCGATTGTCACCACCAGCGATGCGGTTATGAGCACCCGCCAGTCTCTATAAAAGCTCAAAAAAGCTAGTGAACCAAAGATATGAAAGTGAGTCTCAACACGACCACCAGTGAGATGTATCAATAGTGCAGAATAAAGCATCTGGGCCAGGGCAATTGTTTGCCTGGTCTGTGTTTTGCCGGGCTCTTTGATAATAAGCCAGAGTGGTCTGGATATAATCAGGCCGCCCAGCACAATTGCCGTTATAAGATGTAAGTGCACTGAACTCTGGCGACCGATATAGGTTAAGGGTGAGACAAATAATGCCACCACTATGCCAGATAGCCACTCCAGTACCAGTAGATAGCCAAAGATTTTGTCTATGCGTTGATATGATTGCAGTTTGAGTTCTTGCAGTATTTGATCGCTGCGACTATTGTTTTGAGTCAGTAGTTCTGCTTCGATTGCCATCAGCGCGTCCTCAAAATAGCGCTCTCTAGTGGGCAGCCGTAGACATTACTGCGCAATACAGCTAGTTCTGGCGAGATTTTACTGGAGAGTACCTGCTCTAGCAGGTCCGCTCCCTGACTATCTCCTTCGTGCCCCCGACCAGGAGTGATGCCGCCGGCAAAATTAAGATTGCCCTGGCTGTCATAGTTGAGTACCAGTCCACTGGTAGCCGCCTTAAAGGACGACATTTCAGATTGATTGATGTCGTCTATCATAATTAGATTGGTGATTTTTTTTGCTTGCTCTGTCAGTCCGGTTTGTTGCCAGCTTGAGTCTGCGCCTTGTGGTTTGACAAATATGGCATAGGCGCGGGCCTCTCTATGGTGGCTTAGCAGGTGTTCGATTTTGCTTAGAGTGGCTATGGAGCAGGGACACTTGGGGTGCAAAAACAAAAGTACGGTATTACCAGTCTTGCATCTTTGCAGAGTGCTAGCAGCAGGCCAGGACTGAGGTGATGCCAGATATTCACCTTCGGTTGTCTGATAGCTCAATAGGACAACAAAGCCAAATCCGATAAGGAGTAACCAGATAGCTGAGTAGCTCAGCTGGCGCATTAATCCCGTTACTAGGTTAGGCGCTTTCCCTGGCATTGTTTTCACTTGTGTCTAAAATTGCTTGGATTTGCATCGGCAATATCATCGGATTGAATGGTTTGGGGATGACACCTTTTGCGCCCCAACTCATACATTTAGTCAGATCTCTAGCTTGAGCCAGGCTGGTCATAAAAATTACTGGTATCGCTTTGACCGTTTCTATTTCTCGTAACCGGCTTAGCACTTCAAACCCGTCCATCTCGGGCATCAATACGTCCAGAACAATTAAGTCCGGGTCAAATGACTGGGCTAACTTGAGCGCGTCTTGGCCAGAGGCCGCAATCGCTACTTCCCATTTGCCTACCTTTTGCAGGCAAACTGCAGCTACCTTGCTGATAGCGAGGTCATCGTCCACCAGCAAGACCTTATTTATTTGCATTTGGTTACCCGCCTGATTGGATGCCATACTACTATTAATCCTCAGATCGCCCTTGCCGACCATCACCTAAAGGGATGAGATAGCGATTTTGCCAGCGCTCTTGAGTCAAATACCGCCGCCAGAGGGCATTTAGCTGGACAATAAGTTTTGTCTTTGGCAATAGATTAGTGTTTGACCAGGCTTAGAGCCATGGCAACGGCTGCTATTGCCATTACTAGTGTGGCAAGCCAGCCTCCCAAACTAACAAGAGGGCTATTGATGCGCTCACCCATGATTTTTTTGTTCTGACTAATAAGCATTACCAAAAGAAGCAGTGGTGGTGCTAGCACACCATTTAAAATTGCCGTCCAGTAAAGAGCATCCATGGCGTTTATCTTGAGGTAGTTAAAGGTCATGGCAAAAAATGCCGAGATGGCAAATAGACTGTAAAAACGTTTTGCTTTCCACCATTGCTCACTAAAGCCACAGGGCCAGCCGAGAGCCTCGGCAATGGCATAGCTAGAAGAGCCTATTAAAACGGGAATAGCAAGAAACCCTGTACCTATAAAGCCGGCGGCAAATAGTATCTCTGCCCCACTACCGAGCAAAGGCTCGAGCGCTTTTGCGGCCTGGCTTGCTGACTCAATAGTGTATCCTTTAGTACTATTGCTGCATCCAGGTGGCAAAAAAAGGCTGTGGCCACATAAGCAAAAAGACTGAGTGTGAGCCACTTAAAGACGTTGGCTATAGTTTTGTAGGATAGAAAGATCAAGCTTGCCGTTAGAACAATTGTAATAGGTAAAATCATCCAGATTTCGCTTATTTGCGGTGCAAGCAGGTGCACGCCCGCTGCTATAGCGCCGATGTCGGCGCCAGCATTGATGATATTGGCTATAAGCAAGAGCGATAGTGCTGACCACAGCACAGCTGGCGGATAGTGCTCTTTAATTTCCCACAGTGCTGTATGTTGCTATGCCCGAGGGATCATCGTCTGATGCCCCGGTTATCAGTCCCGGTCCCATTATACTCAGGGCTCTTGCTGCGGTGGTACCGCCAGTGGTGTTTTAGCGCCTGATTGTCTCTGGGCACTCAAAAAATAACTTTTGCTAGCTCAACAGTGGCTTCTGCTAATTGTGCCTTGCAGGTCCACCAATTGAGAGGGTTCCCATTTGCGGCAGCATTTTATATTACTTATTTTGCACTGGTTGTGACATCACCAGTGGCGCTATGCTCAAAATGTAGCATTTGCAGGTACAGTTGTATGTCAATTTTGATTGGTAAATATGAATTTGAAGCACCCACTGCCCACGATGACATTCCAGAGCAAGCCGGACTCTATGCTGTAATACTGGAGCAAAATCAGGATCTGTTTTTAGTAGAGGTGCATGACACAAATAACTTGCATGCAACTCTTGCCAGCCGAGTCTTGAAGCGCAATGACCGCTCTATTGTCTATCTGGTCACAGGCGATAAGGCGGAGCGTACTGAGGCACTTAATCAGCTATTATGTGAATTTGAATTCGATCACGAAGAGTGCTCTCAGGGCATTGGCAATAAGCGCACTGAGACCAATGCCGGCATTGCTGTTTCGCTTTAATATGTTCCAGCAGTGAGACTGTGATCAAGTATTAGCTTTGAGTCAAAGCTTTATTGTCGATCAGGCCTGACTGGATATGGACAAACCTGTTGATTGGCATGGCGTAAATGACACCATCGCCCTGTTGATGAGTACTGACTGTGACGCTAATAAGCTCCATCAGCTCTTCACTGCGCTCATCGGGCACGGCTACTTCAATACGCATGCGCGCCTGCAGGTGCACAGGGTCATTGGGTACCAGGCTTGAGCCCTGGGCTTCATCCACTGTGTAATGTTTAAAACCAGCTTTGCGCAGGGCTCTGGTCAGTCTATCGACCATAAAAGGTTGGATGATTGCTGTAATTAGCTGCATTAGTTGACCTATTTGCTCAATCTCTGAAGAGCCATACCTAAAAGTTTTAAGCTACCTTCTTCTGCTACAACATCGCCGGATTTGAGACCATTTTTGATTTCTACAAATTCTCCCAGGGTCCTACCTGTTTCGACTTTGGTCTCGGCAAAGGTTTTATCATGTTTGCGCACATAGACTACAGCCGATTCACCAATTTGCTGCACACATTTGGTGGGCAAAAAGAGCGCTCTTATCTTGGCTGTCTCTATTGTGAGATCGCCAAACATCTCTGGCTTTAACAGTGCCTGTGAATTGTCAAAAGTGGCTTTGACAGGCAGTGTACGTGTTTCAGGTTCTACGGTGGAAGAGATATAAGTCATCGTACCGCTAAAAGTTTTACCGGGGTAACTATCTACAGTTGCAGTAACTGGCATGCCGCGTTTGACCAGACTGATGTCTTTTTCGGATAGCTGAGCTGTCAGATAGACTTGGCTGAGATCGGCTACTTCAAAGAGCGCTTTGCCCCCTTCGATCATTTCACCGGGATCGGCGTCTCTTGTTGTAATCACACCGGTGCGTGGTGCTCTTATTTCAAAGAGATAGTGGATTTCTTTGGTTTTAAGCACGCGGTCTACTTCTTTGCGCTCAATACCAAAGAGTTTGAGGCGCTGGACTGCTGCCTCGATGTGAGCAATGTGCCGGTCTTCAATTGCTCTTAGCGCTGCTTTCTCTTGTTCCAGTTCGTTTTCGGCTACTTCTAGCTCAGCTCTCGAGCCGATTTTTTCATCTATGAGGACTTTCCGTCTCTCATAGATTTTTTGAGCGAGTTGCATTTTGACCTGCACCTGCTTACGCTCGGCCTCACTTTCCATGACTTTGGTCAATAGTTCGCTTTCGATTTGACCGACTTCGTCAGAGCGCAGACTGGCTAACAGCTGTCCGTGTTTGACCTGATCACCTGGTTGGACAAGGACTTCTTCGACACGACCGGGCAATAGTGAAGTAACAGGTATGGTCATAATCGGATTGGCCTGCACGACAGCCGGTATGTTTAGCTGTACAGGCAAAACGCGCGATTCTACTGGGATTGTTGTCAGATGCATCATCTGCGCTTGCGTATCGCTCAGGTCAAATTGGCTGGGGGCACAACTTTGAGCTGGCAAAGTAGCGGCAGCTGGTTCCGTCGTCTGATTTTGGCAGCCACTGAGGCTCAAACCAGTGGCGAGAGCAAGCAATGCTGTTAGATTTTGCTTGTGCCAGTGTTTCACTGATGAGTTGTCTCCATGAGTTCGCTTGATGCTTTGTAGTTGCCTTGTGGTTTTTTGCCCGGACTGGGACCAAACTTAAAATAAAGCGCTGGTAAAACATAGAGTGTTAGCAGCGTGCAGCTAATCAACCCACCGATGATCACTATAGCAAATGGCTTCTGTGTCTGCGAGCCTATTTCGTTGGATAGAGCTGCCGGTAATAAGCCCATGGCAGCAATTGTTGCTGTCATCAGGACTGGTCTCATACGTGTCAGTGAGCCTTGATAGATTGCTTCTTCGATGGGATAGCCTTCGTGGCGCATCTCGTTGACAAAGCTGACAAGTAAGATACCGTTTTTGACAGCCAGACCAAATAGTGCAATCAGTCCCACTCCCGCACTGATACTAAAATAAGTACCGGTGCAATACAGAGCTAATACCGCTCCAATGGCGGCCAGTGGTACTACGCTAAACATGACGATGGCACCGCCGAGGGTACCACAAGAGAGATAGAGTATGATGATGATCAAGACCAGAGTGACTGGCAGTACGATGGCTAGTTGGTGTGATGCTTCTCTTTGTCTTTGAAATTCGCCGCTCCATTGCACGGTGTAGCCTTCCGGCAACTGGATATTTTTTTCTACAGTATCCTGGGCTTCTTCTACAGCCGTTGCCAGATCTCGACCGCGCACGTTTGCTCTGATAGTAGCCATGCGAGAGCCGGCTTCGCGCCATATTTGAGTGGCACCGTTCATGGTTTTGAGGGTGGCTAGCTGGGCTAAAGGCACTCTTTTGCCAGTGGGTGTGTCCACCAGTATTTCGCGCAGTGCTTCTTCGCTGTTGCGGTATTTAGCTGCTAGCCTGACCATAATGTCAAAGCGTCTTTCGCCTTCTATAACAATAGTCGCGCTCTCGCCACCAATGGCAATTTCTACCAATTGTTTGAGATCGTCCTCTGATAGTCCGTAGCGAGCTGCCTGGGTGCGATCTATCTCGATTACAAATTGAGGTTGACCAAGTAGCGGGTCGACGATGACATCGACAATACCAGGAGTTTTACCCATGATGCTGCCGACATTGTGAGCGAGACCCTCAAGTGTGCCCAGGTCTGGTCCGGCGATTTTAGCTACCAGAGAGCCCTGCACACCAGAGAGGGCCTCATCCAGCGTAGTCTGGATGTATTGAGTAAAGTAATAGCCCACTCCTGGTATCTGCTCCAGGTCTTTGCGCATCGATGCTATCAGTAGCTCTTTGTCTTCTTTAAACTGTGGACGCCATTCTCTTGCTGGCTTCAAGTCCACATAGTGTTCTTCGTCGGCAAATTTAGCGGGATCTGTACCATCATCAGGTCCGCCCACTTGAGAGAGTACTTGTTTTACTTCCGGGTATTTAAGTAGGGTCAGACGGATTTGTCTGGCTACTTTTATGCCTTCGTCGAGCGTGACTGAGCCTGGTTTTACCGTGGCTCTCAGCCAGATATTACCTTCTTCCAGGTGGGGCAAAAATTCACTACCGATTTTGGTAAAGAGCCAGCCTGCTGAGCCCACTGCCAGACAGGCAAAGCTAATCACCACCAGTGGATGATGCAGTGCCCATTTGAGGGTAGGCTGATAGATATAGCGCGCTAATCTAACTATCGGACTGATTTGCTCTTTGACTGGTTTGCGCACCAAAAAAAATGACGCCAGTACCGGCACCAGAGCTAGTGCCGCAAGCCCTGCTCCAATCAAAGCTGTGACCATGGTAATAGCCAGCGGTCTAAAGAGTTTGCCTTCTACACCACTAAAAGTAAAAATCGGCAAAAATGTGGCAATGATTGTGATGATGCCAAAGACTATGGGGCTGCCCACTTCTTTAGCTGACTCTGTAAGCAATATTAGTCTTTCACCAGGAGACATGTCCTGACCATCGTGGGAGAGTCTGCGCACGATGTTTTCGGTCATGACCACTGCGCTATCCACGAGGATACCAAAGTCGATAGCACCAAGACTGAGCAGATTGGCTGGTATACCGAGTAAACAAAGACAGATAAAGGCAATGAGCATAGACAGTGGGATGACACAGGCTGTTATCACCGCTGAGCCTATATCCACCAAAAATATGGCAAGCAGGATTACCACCAAAGAAATACCAATGGCTACGTTGGTGCCTACTGTATGCAGAGTCTGATCGATTAGCTTTTGGCGGTCGTAGAGTGGTGTCAGTGAGACACCTTTAGGTAGATGCTTAACTATCTCAGGCAAGCGCTCTTTAATTGATTTAAGTACTTTGGATGGGTTTTCACCCCTTCGCAAAAGGACGATGCCTTCTACTACATCGTCTTCGTAGTCTTTACCGACCTGACCACGCCTTACAAGCGGTCCGATTGTCACTTCTGCGACATCTGATATGTGGACCGGTGTGCCTTCTTTGCTGGCTTTGATGACGATTTTATTGATGTCATCT
The DNA here is from genome assembly GCA_016718315.1 of Candidatus Obscuribacter sp. GTDB lineage: Bacteria > Cyanobacteriota > Vampirovibrionia > Obscuribacterales > Obscuribacteraceae > Obscuribacter. The sequence goes on from JADKDV010000005.1 coordinate 799,858, forward strand.
ATGCCGTTTATAAGTCCTAGCTCGCGCACAATGAGAGCTGAGCCGTTGTGCTCAAGGAAGCCACCCCCGGTAGTGGCATTACTTTTTTGAGCGGCATCAAAAACTTCTTTGAGTGTGATGCCATAGGCTTTGAGCCGGCTGGGGTCGACATTTATTTGGTAAGACTTGGTCGGACCACCTTCGGAGATTACGCCAATTACCCCTGGTATTTGTCTAAATAATTTTTCGATGTCCCACTGCTCAATTGAGTGCAGTCCCATCGCTGAGTAGTAAGGACTGTGCAGACAATATCTAAAAATTTCACGCAAAGAGCCTACATCTGGCTCTAGTTTAGGTGTTAGCCCATCAGGTATTGGGGCGCCATTGATACGCTCCAGTACTTGCTGTCTGGCAAGAGTCGTAGGCGTTTCGTCGGTAAAAGTCGAGATAATTACCGAGAGCCCATAGAGAGATAGTGAGCGCAGGGCGATTTGCCCGGGGATACCATTCATCTCTTTTTCGAGCGGTACTGTGACCAGCTTTTCTACTTCTTCAGGACCTTTGCCGGCAGTAAGTGTGATTACTCTTACTTGTGGATTAGCCAGCTCTGGATAAGCTTCGATAGGTAGTAGCACCCAGGCGGCAATACCGGCCAGTACCACGGCTAGTGCGGCAAATAGGGTGAGATAGCGACCCCTGAGCGATGCTTCGATAAATGAGTTGATCAGTTGTTGCATCGCTCGATTGTTGTAGATAAAAACGAGTGGATAAATATCAGATTATATAGATGTGTTGTGATCCGGATGTGATCGGGGGTGTCAAGCCACTCTTGCTAGTGGTTGTTATGGGTTTTCTCTAATCTCTTCCTAGTATTCAAGCGGGCGACCGCAAGCTTGTTCGAGATCGGTAAAGGCTTCCTGATAGAGGCGCACAGCATCGAGATATTGCAAGCGGATGTTGATGTTTGCTTGTTGTACTTGCAAAGTTGCAGTGATGTCAGATTGACCCACTTCATAGCTGCGGCGAGCTAGTCTAGCTACTTCATAGGAGTCTGCCAGGACGTGATCTTGATAGACTTTGAGTTTTTGTCTTGCTGCCAGGACATTGTTATAAGCCGAGGAGACCTGTTGTGTTATTTGGTTCTTTTGGCTTTCCATCTCATAATTGAGTTGTTTGCCAATTGCTTTTAGCCTGAATATCTCGCCTTGATTCCAATTGGTAGCCGGTGTTTCGATATTGAGAGAGACAAAGACTGAATTTAGTTTGGGACCAGTGGGAGCGTTACCTGAGACTGAGTTGCCAAAAGCAACTGTGGGGTTGGGGATGATATTGCCGTAGGCAGTCCGGGTATTAGCCTGATTGAGCTTGATTTTTTGGGCAATACTCTTGAGCTCCAATCGGTTTTCGAGTGCCTTTGAGATATAGCTATCAAGAGGAGCTACTTCCTGACTAAAATCAGGCAATAACTGCATGCGCTGGGTCTCGTCCAGTACTGCCTTATTTTGATCCCGCAAAAAGGCAGGCAATCTTGGAATTTCAATAACTTCTTCGGGCTTACGGCCCATGATGATGTTGAGCTGCTGCCTTGCTCTTATTACCCGGCGCTGACCGACTTGGCGCTCCACATCGGACTGACTTGTGGCCAGGCGCGCTTTGAGGACGTCTAGCTCGGGCACATCGCCCGCTTGAAATCTCTTGTCTGAGACTTGTAAAAGGCGGCTTGCCAGATCATATAAAGAGGTTAGGGTTTCGACTGTTTCCTGGGCCACTACCACTTCGGTATAGGCCCGGCGCACGTCCGCTCTGAGGCTCCAGAGTGAGGACATCAAGTCGGTTTTGGTCTGGTCCACCAGTCTCTTAGTGGCAAGCAGGCGGAAGACGACCTTCCATGGTGGCTCCCAGTTAAAGGCTGGACCAATACGGCGCACTTGCTCGGCATAAGGACCGCGGTCAAAAAACAGACCGGGGTTGGGCTGGGATGCGGCATCGGCAAAGGCTGCTCTTGTTATTTGGAGCTGGCTGCGGATAGCTGCCGCCCTGGGGCTTTTGACCAGGGCATCGTCCAGTGCTTGCAAAATACTTGTGCCAGGACCTGTAGGTCTTTGAGGTATTTCGTCATATTGAATGGTGGCTGTGACTTTGTCTGCGCCATTGGCGGCTGGTTTGTCCTGAGCTGGTGCCGGGATGCTGTCACCGCTAAGGACCGGGGTTACACCTGTAGCTTGCGGCATGCTCGATGTGGGGGCGGTTGTACCCGAGTATTTGCTCTGGTCCACAACTGTGCCCGGCAGGCCTCTCAGGGCTGGATTTTGCGCTAACTTGTCCAAAACCATCCCGGATTTGGGTACATTTGGATTCGGGACCCTACCGCCCACAGGCGCGATGTCCCGGGCCGGTGACCCTGGGGTAGCCAGTAAAAAGGCTGCAAAACAGGATGCAGCTGGCTTTATGAGGATAATTGGTAATGGTTTCCAGTTTGGCAAAGCAATCACAAGCTTTTGTAGCAAACATCAGTATAACGGCCACCATAGAGCATCCTCTTATAATCTGCTAACATTGCTTCCAGGTCATTAATTGTGCCTAAAATGCAAAGCTGGAGCCAATTGAGCAGTAATTTAATGGGTGCAGGGTATCCGTCAGTTGTGAAAGTCGACCATAAATGAACAACAAGGAAAGTAAGGCATTTCTCCGGGGGGAGTTGGAATTTACCCCTCAGCGAATGATGCGTTATATCCGTTCACGTGCCCGCATTGCTAGTAACGAAGATATCGAAGATATACTGCAAAATGCTCTGGTCCTCGTTACAGTGCATTACGACCCGAGCCATCCTGAGGCCAAACTTGCTCCATATTGTCTGGGTGCTTGTAACAAAGCGATAGCACAAAATCTGGAGCGCTATCACAAAATTGCCCTTAAAAAGCGTGAAGTCAAAGCCGACGCCGCTGCCGCCCCAGCCCGCGAGCCCGATGTCAGTGCCGACCATTTAATAGAAGAAGAGGAAGAGACGGCAAGCAACGGCCATTTGGCCGATAAGGCTCTCACCAGTGTGCGGGAAGCTGAGCTGGACGGCTCTGTGGTCACAGTCAAAACTCTCATGCCTGGCAAGAGTTTTGATGGAGTGGCCAGCACTACCAGTCAATATCGCACTACATCCTTAGATAGTATGTTTGATGAAGAAGATGGGCGTACTGCTGAAGATGTCTTTGGTATGGAAGTAAGCGTGCTGGGATCTGGAGGCGGTAGCTCAGATCCGGCCAGTAGAGCATTAGTTAATGATCTGGTGGAGCGAGTTTTAGCCGAGCTGCCAGCCGGAATCCACCGTACCTGCTTCGTTTTGAAGTATGTCGAAGGATATAAAAGAGAAGATCTAATTGAGTGTCTAAAAATGGACGCTAAGAGTATAGATACCATCGACAAGAAAATCGTCCGAACGCTTAAAGCCTTTAAGGACAAGTTAGACCAGGACGAAGCACGCATCTAGTACATCCAGGAGATGGCAATGACTACGTTAAATGACAAACTAAAACAAGTGCTCGCAGCTCCAAGCGAAAGCGAGTGCGCTAAGTCTTTTGAAAAATTCTGCCAAGAAAACTTCAATGATTTGCCACTCCCTGGCGAAAATTCGATGTTTGACCGGGCTATGTGGACTGCTTCACAGTTTTTGGCTCTGAGCAAAAGTGATGAGGAAGTAGTTAAACGTGTCACTACTCGCCTGGAGAGTCAACTTGCTACTCAGGGATCACTGGCCACTGCCGTCAGTAAGGTCAAAGAACAAGCTGTATTCCATCTTAAGGATTTGCTTGGTCAAGCCAGAGATACCGCAATTGCCAGCTGGCAGGACATGCTCGGTGCCTGCGCCTGGCAGCAAATGGTACCTGCTGGTGCTACACGCGGTGTGGGCAGTCAGCTTGTCTCACTTGGTACCTTCGAAAAAGTAGAAGGTGATGTCAAAATCCAGGTCAATCTAGGCTGGCTCGTCGATCAAAATAATCTCCGTTTACTTTTGCAAGCAAAAGATGCCAACGAAGAAGCCATGCCCGATGTAGAAGTGCGAGTGACTGAGTGCGAGCGCGGTGTAATTTATTCTTCCCGTACAAATGAAGACGGTGCTGTGGTAGCTCCCGCTGTAAAAATCGAGCCCGGTCAGTATCAGATTCAGATTTTTTGGACCGACAAAGTAGTCGAAACTCCATTCTTTAGAGTCTAACTGCCGAAAAGATCGCATCTCCGTGTATTTGTCTGAGTATTCTTGTCAGCTCAGGCAGTTCAAAAATCTAGATGTTATAAAAAAGAAAGAGCCGATTTTAGTCGGCTCTTTCTTTTGACAATTTATGAATTTTTTACAGTAAATATCGCATGCTCTCATACATCTATCGGTATTTCTCATCTCACTCGCCTAATCACTTACTAGCAAAAATTGATATCCATAGCTGCGTGCTTTACTTATGGCACCGATTTGCGGCTGTTTTGGGCATCTATCTTTTTGTCACCCAAAAGGGGATTTTCTATGCTGCCACCACCAGTAGTATCTGTGCCCTATGCGCCGCCTGTTGCTTTGCCGCTTGCTGGCGCAAGTCAGGTCTATAAACGTTATGATCCCAATGCTACATTGCAAAACATCGCTCCCTGCGCCTTGACCCGCTCTGACTATGATCGCCTCAGGCAGATGGTAGACAAACAAGTCTTAAGTCAGATGCCAGTGACAGATACGCGTATGGTAACAGTAGACCTGCCGACCTGTTTGACTGACACATACTTGCCATTGCCAGAGACAATAGCTCCATCAAGGGCCTCGCGTCCCTGGATGCACGCCTCTCCCGCCATAGTGCAAAGTAGAGGGCAAGCAATGCCGCAGTTGCGCCACAGGCTGTCTAGCAGTGTCAGCGTAAACCCAGTGTATTGTCTTGATGTTTTGATGGAGGTTGTGCCTACAGCACTTTTTTGCAGTGCACTCTGGCTTTATCTCTTTTATGTCCTGGGTGTCAAAATTCCGCTATTGACTGCTATTTACCGTACTTTGCATGTGGTCAGTTAGAGATCTTAATTTATAAGTCTTTTGACTGTATTCTATCGTTCCGTACCTCTGGAGGTCTCTGGTTAGCCAGGGACCTTTTCTTTACTGGTAAACTATTGCTTGATACCTTTAGTGGTGGCAAAGAACATTAACAACTGGGCTTGTTAGGTTTAAAAATGGCGCTATTATGGCAAAATAGCAGCAAGTACGATAAAGGTGACAGGTATCCCGGTTTTTCCCGTGGCTTGAGTACCACCGATGCAGTGCCCTGACGACGTTGATTTTAAAACTTTATTTGAGTCCTGCCCCCAGCTTTTTCTGGTGCTTTCTCCAGATTTAAATATTGTTGCAGCCAGTGACGCTTATCTAGCTGCTACGATGACTGACCGCACAGGCATCCTCGGTCGCAATATTTTTGATGTCTTTCCCAGTAATCCAGCCGATCCCACCGGTGATGGTACGACCAATCTAGCCGCTTCATTGCAAAGTGTTTTGCAAAATAAGGCAAGCAACTCTATGGCTGTACAAAAGTACGACATACCTCGCAGCCAGACTAGTGGTGGTGGCTTTGAGGAGAGATACTGGAGCCCAGTTAACTCTCCAGTTTTTGATAAAGATGGCAACGTCAAATATATTTTGCACCGGGCCGAGGACGTTACTGAGTTTATTTACCAGCAAAAACAACGTCTTTTGCAAAGTGAGTTGACTGAGGAGCTGAGTGAGCGCGCTCAAAATATGGAGCGCGAAATTTATATACGCGCTCAAGAGATTCAAGAGCGTAATAAACTAGTCGAATCATTGAATGAAGACCTGCGCAAATCTCATGCCGAGGCTCTGGCTGCCTCCAAAATAAAGTCGGAATTTTTAGCTAATATGAGTCATGAAATTCGCACTCCAATGAATGCCATTTTGGGTATGAGCGAAATCATTTTAAATAGTGAGCTAGATCCGCGCATCCGCGAATATGTAGCTGTGATCAAGGAAGCCGGTAGCGCACTGCTCGAGCTCGTTAGCGATATTCTTGATTTTTCGAAGGTGGAGTCTGGCAAGCTCACTTTGGAAGAAATTGATTACTCACCAGTACTTATGATCGAGAGTATCAGCGCCTTAATGCAACCTCAGGCAGCCAAAAAAGGTCTTAGTTTGGGTACTAAAATTGAGCAGTCGCTGCCCGGGGTGTTACGTGGAGATCCGGTGCGCCTCAGACAGGTGCTATTAAATTTAGTCGGTAATGCAATTAAGTTTTCGCCTCATGGTGACGTTTTAGTGACAGTAAATGTCGTGAGTCAAGTTGATAACAAAGTAAGAGTTAGATTTGCTGTCAAAGATCAGGGCATTGGTATGTCCAGTCTGGAAATCGAAAAACTCTATCAACCTTTTGTCCAGGGGGATGGCACTATTACTCGTAAGTTTGGTGGTACAGGTCTGGGGCTGAGTATCTCCAAGCGTATCATCGACTTGATGGGCGGTGCTATTGGTGTTGAAAGCGAGCTTGGTAGTGGCTCGTCATTTTGGTTTGAAGTGGAGCAGACAGTAGGACAACTGGCTCATCTGTCTCTCATGCCGGGAGCCGGAGAGAGACAGACTCAGTCTAGAGTCGAAGTTAAGGCAGATCTCTCATTATTGTCTGCGCCTGACCAGGTACGTCCCAAACGTCCTGAGCTAATCCTGGTGGTGGATGACCATCCGGTTAATCAGCAAGTGGCTGTGCTCTTGTTGCTCAATTTGGGCTTTGAATCTCATGTTGCCGCAAACGGTCTGGAGGCACTTAAATGTCTGGAGAGTACAACCTACTCTCTGGTGTTTATGGATGTGCAGATGCCTGTTTTGAACGGCTTTGAAGCAACGCGTATGATACGCAAGTCAGAGCTAGATAGCGGCAAGCATGTGCCTGTCATAGGGATGACTGCTTATGCTCTTGAGGGCAGCAAGGAGGCCTGTATCGCTTCTGGCATGGATAGTTATTTGAGTAAGCCGATTGACCCTGTTTTACTCGGCAGCTTGCTCAATCAATATTTGCCTGGCATGGTTGAGGCCACTACTGCGGTTGCACCCATTAGCAACGCCGTTTGCCTCGATCCGGTCAATTTTGATTCATTGCGCAAGCGTTATGGCGAGGAAAATGTAAAAATCTTCCTTGACTTGTTTTTGCAAGACACACCGGTGCGTCTCGCCCTGTTGCAAAAGGCCTTTAAAGAGAGCGAACTGGAAATCATGCTTGATACTGTGCATTGCCTCAAAGGTAGCTCTGCCAGTGTCTTTGCTCCGGGTCTGCGCCGAATCTGTGAATCCATTGAGGCCGATTTAAGAGACAATGGTATTAGTAGCAATGTTGAATGTTTCCTCGCAGAAATCTTTGCAGAATTTGAAAAGATCCAGACATATGTGATGTCCCAGCGTTCTCTTGCCGGCTGATTCATAAGCTCGGGTGCCTGCTTTTGTAAACTTCCACGTTTGGCTTACCGCTATTCCCATTTCCAATTTGGTGGGGCTTCTAGCACCCTCTGCGGGAAACCGGCATTTTTAATTGGCGGCGGTTGCTAAGAGCTCGCTGTTTTTGTGTTATTCTCCTTGCAGGTGGTGGCGATTCCCCTATAAACATTCGAGCGTTGCAAAAACGCCCGAGTTTGATTGGCAAAATGCAAGACAAAACAGATCCGGATAGGGATACTCTCAGCTCCTCAGAGCAGAGGGAGTGCTACGAACAACTGAAAAACAAACTGGCAGCCCTTAAAGATAGGGAGCGTCAGCTTTTGATGCAGCGTAGTATTGCCAAAAGCCAGTACCGCGACGCTCATCCTGTGGCTCCTGCCACAGTTAAAGACAAGTCTTCTGGCGATGAGCGCAGGCTGCTATTGATGAAAGACGGCATTTCGCAAAGCGAATACGTCATGGAATCAGCCGACTTGCCAGTTTGCAGGGTGCGAGGCGGCGAGCAAATTGTCTCCGCTAATCAGACTTTTTTGGATTATCTGGGCTACAGTCGCGAAGAACTCTTGAATGGACAACTGACCCTGTCCCGGGTTTCCACTGCTGATGCGCTCCATAAAGAACTCGAACAAATTAAGCAGTTTGAAAAACACTGTGTTACTCAAGCCTTTGAAAGCGAACGACTGACAAAGGAAGGTTGGCGCAAACCTGTTGCTGCCACTTTGCGCCTGACTTGTGAGGAGCCTCTCGAGTACCTGGCTTTTTGGCTGGATCTGTCTGATTTGCGTTATCTTGAAGAAAGCCTCAAAGAGCGCAATGCCATATTTTCGGCCATCGTTGAAGAGATGCCACACATCGTCTATGTCGCTAACGCCGACGGTTTGATGCGGCACTTTAACCAGCGCTTTTATGAGTTAACTGGTGTGAGCGCACTTAAAGATGACGGTGCTGCTCTCAAGGCGGCCTTGCATCCAGCGGACTTACCGGCATATGAGCGAGCTTTTGCGCGTACAGTAAAAGAGCAGGCGCCTTTTATGGGCGATTATCGTTTGCGGGCTCAGGATGGAGATTATTACTGGCATACATTTAGACTGGTGCCACTCAAGGCGGTCAATGGACTGCTTGCTTTGACTGTGACCAATGGGCTTGACCCGACTGTCTGGCAGCAATTTACAAAGGATGATAGCGTTCTCTGGATTGGCACAGCGACAGATATCGACCGCCGTAAGCGCATCATGGATGAAGTTTTGGCAAGCGCTCAGGCTTTTCAGTCATTAGCTAATCAAATTCCGCAAATTGTCTGGACAGCCGCTCCTGACGGTAAAATTGATTTTTTCAACGAGCGCTGGTACGAATTTAGTGGACACAGTCGTGAGCAGCGGGTGGGTCTTGATTTTGCTTTGTTTATTCATCCCGATGATCGTCGCGCCTATCTCAATAGTTGGAAAACTAGCGTGCGCACTGGAGACGCCTTTGAGGTTGACTTTAGATTGCGAGAGTTTGTAAAACGCAGCTCGCGTTTTAAGGATGACCATGAGTACGTCAGATTTTTAGCCAGGGCTGTGGCTTTGCGTAATTATCGTGGCGAAATTGCTCAATGGATTGGTACCTGGACTTCGATATAAAAACAAAACTATGGATTACGACAGTCTCAACTTACCGCTAGATCAAAAAATTGGCTTACTGCAAAGTGAGATCAAGGCGGTAGAAAAGCGCCTGGAAATACTGGAACAGGTTATTGTCGATCCCCTTTGTCAGGCTCTGCCTCTCTCTGCTGCTTGTGAGCCTACTCCGGTGATGGTGCACGACGGACAGTTTGGTTTACTGGAGGCCAATCCGGCCTTTGTCGAATTATGCGGTTTTAGTCCTGAAGCTTTTGTGTTGGGTGCATCCATACTCGATTACTTTGATCAGGAGTCGCAAGCTCAGTTTTTGCAATCAATGGATGATACCAGATCTGGTGGTATTGCCGTGCCTTTTGAAACAGCTCTCAAGTGTGCCGATGGCAGCCAGAAGAGTGTTATGGCCGGCTTGACCAAGGTCGGTCCGGGTGATAAAGACTGGCTCACCTATGTTTTTGATATCAGTACCAGAGTGACATTATCCAATAAGCTTGCTCTCAAAGAGAGTAATTTGCGTGCGCTCACTTCTATCATTCCGCAACTGCTCTGGGTTTGTGATGCGGAAGGGCATCTGATCTATGGCAACGAGAATTTTTATAACTTTACTGGTATCGATAAAAATATTGATGAAGCTATACCGTGGACTTCATTTTGCATGCTGCCGACAAAGTCAGTTTTAGTGGCTCGGGTTTTTCGGTGGGCGAAATTTATGCTGATTTTCAGAGTGAAGTGCGTATCCATGCAAAAAATGGTGAATATCGCTGGCACTTACTCAAAGTCGTGCCCTTTTTTAACGCTGACCATGCCACTCTTAACTGGCTCACAATTGCTACCGATATTGACGATCAGCGCAAAGTGACTGACGCTCTTATGGCTTCCGAGGAACAATTGCGAGTGATAGCCGACGCGCTGCCGCAGATTGTTTGGACTGCTGATTACCAAGGCAACATTGACTTTTGGAATCATCGCTGGTTTGAGTACACTGGTCTAACCGCCCAGCAGAGTCTGCACGGCGGCTGGCGCTTGCTTATCCACGCTGACGATCTGTCGGCCTATGACCGCGCCTGGCGAGATGCTGTGGTCCATGGCAGCTTTATGGAAGTAGAATTTAGATTAAAGCGTGTGCTGGGACTGGGTGGGCGTCGGCGTATCTCGGCAGCTGGCATATCACAAAATCGCGATTATCTCTGGCATCTCTGTCGTGCTGTCCCTGTTAAGGATTCAGACGGACAGGTTGTGCGTTGGTTTGGTACCTGGACCGAAATCGAAGAACACAAAGATAATCTCAATTGAGATTAAGAGGTTGTATAGAACTGTCATATTTGTTCAGACCAGGGCAATTTGAGCTGGTCTGAAGTTAAACTGACAAATCAGGGCATGTGCCTGGCAGCTATTGAAGGAAAGCTTTTGTGATTTCAACTAAATCAGAACAGAGACTCTTGCGTATTTTTAGAGTACGGGTGTTGGATAAGCCTGGCTATCTTGGTAAGTTGGCTGGGCGCCTCGGTGAGCTAGGAGCCAACATCGGCGAAATTACAATTTTTGCTCAAGGTCCTGATTTTCTCATTCGCGAAATCAGTTTGCAGTTTGAAAATCAAGAACATCTTGTCCGTGTTATAGATGGACTGAGTACACTGGAGAGTGTATCTCTTGAGGCTGTGATTGATCCAGTTGAGCAAGCCCATGAAGGTGGCAAAATAGCCGTCAAGAGTCGCTTCCCGCTTGATAGTATTGCCGAGATGCGCAAGATTTATACGCCAGGCGTGGCCCAGATTTGTAAGTTAATTCAAAAAGATCCGTCTATGAGCCGGGTTTATACATGCATCGGTAATTCAGTCGCTGTTGTCACCAATGGTACTGCTATTCTCGGTCTCGGTAATATTGGTCCGGTGGCTGGCATGCCGGTGATGGAGGGCAAATCGGTCCTCTATGAACAACTGGTAGGTGTCAGCGGTATACCGATACTCATAGACAGTCGTGATGTCGATACAGTGGTAAATACCGTCAAAAATATAGCCACTACATTTGGTGCTATACATCTGGAGGATTTTGCCGCACCCGAGTGTTTTGAAATAGAAGAACGTCTGCAAGCGGAACTCAATATACCGGTCTTACACGATGATCAGCATGCTACGGCAGTGGTTGTGCTTGCTGCCTTGATGACTATATCAATGCGCTATGGTCTCGATCTAAACGCCAGTCGAGTCGGTATCATAGGACTGGGTGCAGCGGGCTCTGGGATTGCTCAGCTGCTGTTGACCTACGGTGTCAAAGAAGTACTAGGAACGGATTTAAGAGAAGACGCCAATCGCAGACTCGCAACACTCGGTGGTCGTCCAGTTAAACTGACCGAGATAATGAGCGAATGTGATGTTGTCGTGGCTACTACTGGTGTGCCCGGGCTGATCAAGCCTGAGATGGTGCGCAAAGATCAGGTCATCCTGGCTCTCTCCAATCCAGATCCCGAAATTTTGCCTGAACTTGCCATGGAATGCGGCGCTCTGTATGCCGCCGATGGTCGCACAATCAACAATGCCTTGTCTTTTCCTGGGCTCTTTAGAGGTGCCTTACGTGCCCATGCCGAGAAGTTTACCGATGCCATGAAGCTTGCTGCTGCTCATGCCATTTGTCGTCAAACCAAGATGGATAACATCGTGCCCGGTATCCTCGACAGAGAAGTGCACCAGCGAGTGGCTGACGCTGTCGCTGATGCTGCCTTTTATAGGGACTGGTTAGTTAGCCCTTGGGTCAAGTACAAACTTGATGCAGCCTTTGTCTTTGTGGCAAAAACGGTGATAGGCATCTGGTGCTTGCTCAAGTGTGATGCGATCGGTGATGACAAAGCGCGGGTCAATGTCACCATTGACTATGTGTTCGAGCAAGGGTCTGAGATAGCGTTGCACATGGGTCTGTCCCATCCTAAATGTGAGCCCTTTGGCAAATGCTTTGCCCAGGGGGAAGTTGTCCAGTATGCCGATATAGACTCCAGGTATAGAGACAGTGCCACCATTTTGACAGCACATTATTGCTTCGCGCAGTGCTTCGGATCTGTCTGTTTCAATTTTTAGAGCTTGTAGTACATTGTCCAGCATGGCGCTAGCTGTCTCTCCATGAGCCTCCAGTCCAACTGCATCAATGCAAGCATTTGGTCCAAGTCCGGCAGTGTGTTCCCTTAGTGTTTCAAATACATCTACTTGTTTGCGATTGATTGCTACTGCTCCGCCTTGCTCTGCCATTTGCAAACGCTCGGGCAAATCATCAATGACAAATACTTGTTTTGCTCCCAAAAGCAGTGCACTGCGGGCAGCAAACTGCCCAACTGGACCTGCTCCCCATACAGCCACTGTGTCTCCCTTTTTGATTTGGCAATTTTCGGCTGCCATATAACCAGTAGGAAAGACGTCTGACAAAAAGAGCCCATGCTCTTCACTAATTTGCTCGGGCAAAACAAGTGCTCCGGTGTCGACAAAGGGCACACGCACATACTGAGCTTGTCCACCAGAGAAGCCACCGTAGAGGTGAGAGTAGCCAAACAGACCGGCGGTAGCATAACCAACAGTATCGGCGAGCATTTTGGCGTTAGGATTGCTCCTTAAGCAGAGAGCAAATTTCTTTTGCTGACAAAAGTAGCATGCGCCGCATGATATCGTGAACGGTATCACGACTCTGTCGCCCACTTTGACGTTTTTGACTGCTGTGCCTACTTCTACTATCACTCCGGCAAATTCATGTCCCAGCACATCACCTTTTTGCATTGTCGCTATGTAACCGTTATAGATATGTAGATCAGAGCCACAAATTGCTGAAGCCGTAACCTCGACAATGGCGTCTGTCTGCTCCAAGATGCCCGGATCCTCGACGGTTTCGACCTTAACGTTGTGCTTACCGTGCCATGTCAACGCTCTCATGTCTTACTCCTCACATCTTTAACTATTTGGTGGTGGTGGCATTTTTATTGCAGTTTTTAGTCAGGCGAAATCGCAATGGAAGAGTTCCCCTTAACTATCTTGTTAAGCTTTCGCTATAAACTCCTTTTGTTTGCTCGTTCTTGACAATATGCACCAAAAGTGTCTGCAAAAGGACTACACTGAATACATCAACCAGTTTTTGTTTGAGACTTTATGGAGTTCCCCGTTTTTGAGGGGACCGAATCAACACCTAAAAAAGACAGAAAAGGCGTCAGCTGTGAGTGATTCAGTGCCAAACCAGCTAAAAAACCATTTGCTTCGAGAACTGCCTCAGGACGAGCTTTCGGACATAGTAGGCTGCCTCGAATGGGGCGAAATGTATGCTATGGAACACTGCTCAAAACCAGGCGAAGCCCTGGAACATGCGTTCTTTCCTGAATCTGGATTGATTTCACTAGTAACAGTACTGAACGATGGTTCATCTGTGGAGACTGCAACTGTCGGTAAAGAAGGCATGACAGGTGTCTCTCTGGTCCTAGAATCGCTGCAATCACCGCTTGAGGTGTATTGCCAAATAAACAGTAGCGGATGGCGCATAAAAGCGGCAGATTTGATTCGTCTCGAAAAAGCTCATCCGCAATTTTCACGACGTGTCAGACGTTATACCCAGAACCTGATTAACTTGATTGCTCAGAATAACGCATGCAACCGTCTTCACAGTGTTGAAGAGCGATTTGCTCGCTGGCTTGTAGTCACTGCTGAGCGCATTGAATCCAATATATTTCCTATCACTCAAGCATCTCTGGCTGTCAAATTGGGTGTCAGACGTGGCGCTATCAATGGTGTCGCCACCAATCTGCAAAAGCTCGGACTAATCACCTATACGCACGGTATGGTGACAATCATCGATCAAGTCGGTCTTGAAAAATACAGCTGCGGATGTCTCGCGAGTATACGTAACATCTGGTTGCCATTGGACTGATTGTTGTTAAGGACTGGTAGCAGACAAGCTACCCCAAAATGTCCGCAAGAATACAGCTTGATAACACAAATATTTAAAATACAATGCCGCCGCAGGTAAGGCTTTGCGGCTTTGCATGGCAGATTTAATGTGGCTGTCATGGTGCGGATCAATGGACTTGATTCAAGTTGGTCAGTCGAGCCTTTAGTCTTCTCTTCTTAAGAGCTTGCGTGGTGTTATATGTGGTGCGACTGTGGCTGTGACTTTTGCATAGCGCTCTGGCTTAATTGTTTTTTTCGTCCAAAAGCAAGACGCCATCTCGTTATTAACCGAGATGGCGTCTTGCTTTTGACTGCTAGCTGTTTAGCCTTTTTTGATTTCCCAGAAGTCTTCACCCAGGATGTCCCAGGGCAGACGTCTCTCGTCTGGATCTTTGGCATCAAAACATTGATTGACGAAGTAAATCATATTAGCTGGTTGTTGCCAGACGTTAGCCAGTCCGTGCGCTACTCCACGAGGGATATAGAGCGCCTGGGCACGACCAGCACCCATAACAAAACGCATGGTCTGATTGTATGTTGGGCTGTCTTTGCGAGCATCAAACAAACCAATTAAAAGTCTGTCGTAAGGCATGATAAACCAGACATCTTCCTGGTTGTAGTGCAGGTGAAAGGCTTTAATAACGCCGGGTAGCATTTGTGAAAAGGTGCTTTGTTTGACTTTGAATTCAGGCAATATTTGCAGATTGCCGTTTTCGTCAAAACGTACAATCTCTGCCAGTGAACCACCGTCATCAACAAACATGTTGAGGTTAATGAGCTGGACACCGTCAATGACATTCTTTTTGGAATAGTCCTGTACGGAGAGTTCTTTGTTGTAGTCTTGTCCGATGGCTTCTGGTGTGAGTGGTTTTAGCATAAGCATGAATTTTTAGTTGTTACCTAGTGATTTTGCCAGGATTTGCCCTGGGCGCCATTATAACATTTGTACTGTTTGTGATGCCTTTTGGGACTGCGTCTGATTTTGATAGAGCTTGAGAGCCTCTTGCCAGGGTGTTAGCTCGCGACCTATGGTCGATATCAACGTGGTCTTGTCCAGCACTGAATATTTGGGACGAGTAGCCGGTCTTGGCATTTCTTTTGTTTCAATTGGCACGACTTCTACGTCTTTGCCCCTGGTTATCTCTTTGGCAAATTCGTACCAGTTGGTGACACCGCCATCTGTAGCGTGATAAATGCCCCAGCGTCTCGTTTCTACAAGGTCGGCAATTACCTCACTCAATGTCAGAGTACAAGTCGGTGTGCCGATTTGATCTGAGACTACGCGTAGTTGCTTGCGTTCGCTAGCCATGCGCGTGATTGTGTCGACAAAATTAGAGCCGTTAGGACCATATAGCCAGCTGGTGCGCACAATATAAAACTTGTTCAAGTGGCGCTGTATTGCTTTTTCGCCAGCCAGCTTAGACTTGCCGTAGACCGAGATGGGACCGGTTTTGTCCCAGGTGGTATAGGGAGTCTTTTGCTCACCATCAAAAACATAGTCTGAGCTTACGTAAAGTACTGGTATGCCCAGATCACTGGCAGTGACAGCGAGATTTTCGGTGCCATAGCCATTGATCAAGTAAGACAGTCCCGGTTCGGATTCGGCCTGGTCCACTTTTGTATAAGCAGCACAGTGCACGATAAGCTCAGGTGCCAGCTTGCTTAGCGTAGTTTGCACCCGATTGTAGTTGGTCACATCCAGGTCTTCTTTAGGCAGAGCCGTCACTTTGTGATCTCTTGCCGATAGGCAGGGCGCAACTGCCTGACCTAACATGCCACCAGCGCCGGTGACAACTATTTTCATTTGCTTTTGACCAGCTCTTTAGATTCGTTGCTTACAGGCTTGGCGTGAGGCTTGGATACACAGGCAATCCAGTCAGTGTTGCTTGTATACCACTGGATTGTCTCGCGGATGCCAGTCTCAAATGTATGCTTGGGCTGCCAGCCGAGTTCTTTGGTGATTTTGGCTGGATCGATAGCGTAGCGGCGGTCGTGACCGAGTCTGTCGGCGACATACTTGATCATCTCTTCGCCCTTACCAAGCTCCTTGATGATTAGCTTGGTGATGTACATATTGGTGCGCTCGTTATTGCCGCCTACGTTGTACACCTCGCCTGGTACGCCTTTGTGGTAGGCCAGGTCAATTGCTGAGCAATGATCGTCGACATGGAGCCAGTCACGCACATTGAGACCATCGCCGTAGACCGGCACTTGCTCATTTTTGAGCAGGTTGGTGATAAACAGAGGAATTAGTTTTTCGGGATGCTGGTATGGTCCGTAGTTGTTTGAGCAACGGGTTATTACTACCGGCATGCCATAGGTGTGGAAGTAAGCGCGGCAGAACATGTCAGCCGATGCTTTGCTTGATGAATAAGGGCTATTGGGAGCTAGTGGCGTTTCTTCGGTAAAGAGTCCAGTCGGTCCAAGCGAGCCATAGACTTCGTCTGTGGAGACTTGCACATATTTGATTGTGTAGTCAGATGGCTTGTAAGGTTGGCTGGCTCCGGACTTTAGACCATATTTAAAAGCAGCATCGAGCAGAGTTTGAGTACCCAATACATTGCTCTTTGCAAAAACAAAGGGATCTGAGATAGAGCGGTCTACGTGGCTTTCGGCGGCCAGGTTGATGATGCCATCAATGGTGCCAAATTTTTTGCCACTAACAATTTCGTCTACGAGGGCGGCGTCTTCGATACGACCAACCACCAGTTTGTATTTGGGGTTAGTGGCAACATCGGTCAAGTTTTCGCGGTGACCGGCATAGGTCTCAGCGTCGATGTTGATGATCTCGTAGTCAGGATGAGCCTTTAGTAAGTGTCTGACAAGGTTGCTGCCAATAAAGCCCAATCCGCCGGTAATGAGAAGTCTCATTTGAATTTCCTCGTGCCCATAGTATGTGTCTATTTTCCACTTGAAAGGTCGCCCAGATCAAGCGTGACGCGATCATCTAAGCCCTTTTAAAGGCTTAAATCGACCGATTTTAAATCAGAATTTTTTAAACCACTTCTACTTTTGAGTCGTCGCCGAGCATCAGTCTGAAGGCATGCGGTTTGCTATTAGAGCGCGTCAGCTCTACGTTTACACCAATAAGACTGTCGGCAATTCGACCATGAAAGTCGAGGATCTGACTGTTTTCGCGCAAGATACTATGCTCGATTTCGGCATGGCTCACTCTGGCGCCATCGCCAATTGAAGTGAAGGGCCCCACATAGGTGTTTTCAAGTACACAGTCCTGCCCAATAACAGCTGGTCCACGTACCGTACAGTTGACTAGTTTTGAGTTTTTGCCCACCTGGACACGACCAGAAATGCGTGACTGGCTGTCCATTTCGCCCAACATATTGGTTTCGATCATTTCGTCTAACACAACACGGTTAGCCTCGAGCATATCGTCTTTTTTACCAGTATCGAGCCACCAGCTCGTCAGGATATGGCTATCGACGCGGTGTTTGGTCTCAATCAGGCGCTGGATAGCATCGGTGATTTCTAGCTCCCCTCTTCTGCTTGGCTTGATTTCATCAATGGCCTTGTGGATTTTAGGATTAAAAAGATAGACACCAACGAGTGCTAGATTGGATTTTGGCTTGGCTGGTTTTTCTTCCAGTGAGTTAATGCGACCAT
The DNA here is from genome assembly GCA_016718315.1 of Candidatus Obscuribacter sp. Taxonomy (GTDB): domain Bacteria; phylum Cyanobacteriota; class Vampirovibrionia; order Obscuribacterales; family Obscuribacteraceae; genus Obscuribacter. The sequence continues at coordinate 817,434 of JADKDV010000005.1, forward strand.
CTGGATCGAGTAAAGCAACACCAAAGGCGCTAGGGTTAGCTACTTCTTTGAGGAGCAAAAAGGCGTCTACGCCTCCTTCTTTGAAGCGCTCTACCAGTGGTCCGACCCCGTCTTTGATTAAGTTGTCGCCCAGATACATAACAAAGGGTGAGTCTTTTAGAAAATCACGGGCTGTTTTGACGGCATGAGCCAGTCCCAGTGGCTGGTCTTGCAAGATATAGTCGATTTTGATGCCCCAGCGGCTGCCGTCGCCAACGCAATCTTTAACATCATTGCCGGTTTCGGGGCTGACGATAATGCCGATTTCTTTAATACCGGCATCAATCAAGGCTTCTACTGCATAAAACAAAATTGGCTTGTTGGCTACTGGGAGAAGTTGCTTGGCAGCAGTGTGAGTGATGGGGCGCATCCTTGTGCCTTTACCACCACTGAGAATAAGACCTTTCATATCCACTTTTTAGTTCTCCTCATGGGTCTACTGAGAGCTTCAGTTGACGCCTCTTTTGTTTAAAACTGCACCAAAAGTCATCCAGATGATGCGCCAGTCGAGCCAGTAATTCCAGTGCTCGCAATACCATTTGTCTGCTTCCACTTTGGCCTGATCGGGCAGCTCGTCGCGTCCATTGACTTGTGCCCAGCCAGTGATGCCAGGGGGAAAACGCAAAACACCCTCGGTCTGACGGCGTTGCGTAAGTTCGGTTTGATTATACAGAGCTGGTCTGGGTCCAACGATGCTCATTTGTCCTGCCAGGACATTGAATAGTTGGGGAAGCTCATCGAGACTGGTCTTGCGTAAAAACTCGCCATATTTTGTGATGGGGCTGGGCAATTTGAGCATCTGGTCAGTGGGCAAATCTGGTGTGCCGGTACGCATCGTGCGAAATTTATAAATTTCAAAGATTTCGCCGTTTTTGCCAACACGCTTTTGTTTAAAGATAATCGGTCCTGGTGAATCTATTTTGATGCGCAGGGCTACCCAGAGGAGCAGCAGTGATAGACCAAGCAATGCGCTCAATGAGATCAATATGTCGGTCAGTCTCTTGGCAAGCATGCGTTACAGGTGAACCTTTGTTTAACAGGTCAATCTAAGAATTATTGACAGTGGCTATATTAAAGCATCCGATGCCTTAAACTCATGGCCATGCTGTTATCTATCGTCATCGTTAGTTGGAATACTAGAGATCTTTTGCGCGCCAGCCTTGTCGCTCTCAAAGCCGAAGTTGCTCTATTGCAAAGTCAGATACCTGGGGCAACAGTCGAGACTTTTTTGGTCGATAACGCCTCTGCCGATGGCTCTGCCGCTATGGCAGAGAGTGAACATCCATGGGTGCATCTCATTGCCAATAACGATAATCTTGGCTTTGCTAAAGCTAATAACCAGGCCTTTAAGCTCTCCACAGGCGACTTTGTCTTGCTCCTCAATCCAGACACAGAGATAAAACCAGGCGCCCTATTTACTCTGCTTGAGTTTTTAAAGTCGCACCCCGAGGCTGGCATTGTGGCGCCACAACTGCTTAATTCGGACGGTAGTATTCAGCGTTCTTGCCGTGAATTTCCTACTTTTAAAGGCATGCTCTATGAGCTAATCGGTCTCTCGCGCATGTTTAGCAGTGATTCTGCTTTTGGTCAGGAAGTAAGGCGCTATAAAATGCTTGATTTTGCCCATGATCATGCCCGTCAGGTTGATCAGCCAGAGGGCGCATGTTTGCTTGTTAAGCGTGAGATTTTTGATAAAGTCGGTACACTCGATGAAGGCTTTTTTATGCTCTTTGAAGAAGTGGACTGGTGCTTTCGTATTATCAAAGCGGGCTACCAGATTTGGTTTACACCGGATGCACAAGTGGTGCACCACTACGGACAGTCCATTAAGCAAGTAAAAGTGCCGATGATTCTTTCTTCGCACCGCGGCCTTTACCGCTTCTGGTACAAGCACTACCGCGGTAATCGCTGGTGGCTTGATTGGTTTGCCTACACTTCTTTGATGGCACTGGCATATTTGCGCATCTTCTCTTATAGATTACGTAGCCTTAAGACTGGGGCTTAGATTAATTTGGTCTCGCTCTTGAAAAGCGTGGCGATGCTAACATCATCATCTTGATAATGTAGGAAGCGTCATGCTCTTCACCAGCCTTCAATATCTAGTCTTTTTGCCAGCGGTAGTGCTGCTCTTCTGGCTTATGCCAAAAAAATGGCGCCTGCCCATGTTGCTGGTGGCCAGTTACTACTTTTATGCCAGCTTTATCTGGCAGTTTTTAGCCCTTATTTTGCCTATGACTCTATTTAATTGGGTCTGGGGCAAAGTTTTGCATAAAGACCATAGCAATAAGACTTTGCTGGGCGTCGGTATTGCCGTCAATTTGCTGCTTTTGGGCTTCTTCAAATATACAAATTTCTTTGCTGATTCCATTGGCTCACTGATGCCTTTGCTTGGCGCTGCCAATCCGCACTGGAGCTTCAATATCATCTTGCCCCTGGGCATTAGCTTTTTTACTTTTGAGTTTATCCACTATCTCTTTGAGATTTATCGCGGCAATAAGCCTATCGATAACTTTGTGTTGTTTGCTCTGTTTGCTGCCTTCTTTCCCACACAAATCGCTGGACCAATCAAGCGCTATCCAGATTTTGTGGCGCAAATGCAGGCAGACAATAAGTTTGAGCTCAAATATTTTGACGAGGGTATACCTCTTATAGTGATTGGTCTGGCTAAAAAACTGCTTTTGGCTGACAATCTCGCGATTTTTGTGCAGATGGGCATGGAGCATCCCAGCTTTTATAGCGGTCCTGAGCTCTGGCTCTTTGCCTATGCTTTTGCCTTCCAGATTTATTTTGACTTCTCCGGTTATACCGATGTCGGGCGCGGCTCCGCCATGCTCTTTGGCTATCACATCCCGATTAACTTCAATATGCCTTATATAGCGTCCAATATGGCTGACTTCTGGCGCAGATGGCATATCAGTCTATCGACATGGCTGAGAGACTATCTGTTTATACCGCTTGGTGGATCTCGTGGCGGTCGCTGGCTCACTAATCGCAACTTGTTTTTGACCATGGCTCTTGGTGGTCTCTGGCACGGTGCATCCTGGAATTTTGCTGTTTGGGGCGTATTTCACGGTCTGGCACTGATTGTGCACCGCGAGTTCAGTCAGTTTAAAAATGGCAATCTAACTCTCAAAAACTTCCTCGATATTCCGGCTGTAGCTCCCGTCTGGGGCTATCTTTCGATGCTACTTACTTTTCATGCTGTTTGTATCGGTTGGGTCTTTTTCCGCATTCAGGATATGGGCGCTGCCACACTTATGATCAAGCGTATGCTTACTTTTAGACCTTTTTACAGTATGCCTGCTCCCCAACACTTTGTTGTAATGAAGCAAGAGTTACCAGTGGTAGTGCCGGTGGTAATGGTCATGGTTGTACTCTTGCTTTTGACCAATCTGCCCCTCAGTCGTATCAATGAGAGCGGTATATTCAAAAAAACACCAGCTCCTTTGCAAGCGGTCTTTTGCGCTACTCTGATTGTGGCCATGATTGTCTTTCAGCCTGATACATCAGCACCTTTTATATACTTCCAGTTTTAAGCAAAGTATTTGACATTAAAAATGACTGTCGCCATTGAACTTTTGGCGCTGTAAGTACGTTTACTGCAATATATAAATACGGTACTGACAGATGGCAGCGCTATCTGGAGGAGGTTGTTTTGTTGCAGCTAGAGCTTAATTCGGTATCCCAAGATGGCATCGATGTACTACTTGATTTGGCCAAGAGTCATGGTCACTTTTTGTCTAGTGCTCTAGCCAGCCCTGAGCTATACAGCCAGTCTCTGGAGTGGTCGTTTTTCTTTGCCGGTGTGGCTTTTGCCCTGATCTTTGCGGTCAGTCTCGGTTATACCTATTTTGTCGATGCCACTATTGACGGTGACTTTGGTTGGAGTGGCAAAGAGTGACAGTTGCTTAGATTGGTCCTCACTAATGTCCCTATCTGCTTGCACTATTTCAATACTTTATCCCTCTGCTTGCCTTACAATTTGTGGAGCAGAGGTAGTAGATATATGTTGACCGAACAAGAAACCACAATAGTTAGCTTTGAATCCGGCGTGTCTGGTCCGATTGAGTACAAGATTGGCGATATCGTTGGCGAGAGCTACGAAATACTGTCGGTATTGGCTCAAGGTGGCATGGGTGTGCTCTTTAGAGCCAGGCACACTACTTTAGATCAGGTCTATGCCCTCAAAATTATGGCGCCAGACAAGCTCAATGAGGCTAGCTGGAAGCGCTTTGAGCAGGAAGGTCGAGTACTGGGACAGCTCAATTGTGCCAATATAGTGCAGATATACAACATGGGTGTCGATGCCAAAGGCTGTCCCTTTTATGTCATGGAGCTATTAGAGGGTCAGTCTCTTGCTGACTATCTCGCCGAGCATAAAACCCTTACTCTTGAGCAGTTTATCGATATCTTTGTGCAGGTTTGTGCGGGTCTTGAGCAGGTCCATCAAAAGGACTTTGTGCACCGTGATATCAAACCTTCCAATCTTGTTTTGACGCAAAAAGACGATAAAACCACAGTCAAAATTGTCGACTTTGGTATTGTCCGTCAGGACAAAGGACCCTCTCTGACTCAAGATGAGCAGGGCTTGACTGTGCAGGGCGAAATTTTTGGCAGTCCTCTATATATGAGTCCTGAGCAAGCAACAGCGCAGGAAATTGATCTCAAAAGTGATATTTATTCCCTTGGTTGCACTATGTATGAGGCAGTCTCTGGCAAACCACCGTTTATGGGTGATTCTGCTTTTGCCACTCTCATGATGCAACAGGAGTCCGAGCCCGAGCCTATTGAGCGCTCAGACATCCGGGCTGATGTGCTTACCGAAATAAGTCACATCATCGAAAAGTGCATGAAGAAAAAGCCCTTTCAGCGCTTTCAGTCAGCCAAAGACCTTTCTAAGCGTATCGAAGCCCTCAAGGCTCTGAGAGCGACAGGCGGCGGCCAGGGCATAAGGGGTGCCAGGGTTGACGAAGAAGAAACAAAATTCGGTGATGTCTTAGCCACTCCTCCGGCACCACCGGAGCCACCACCTTCAGCTGTTAAGCCGATGCTAATGGCTGGACTGGCTGTGCTTATTATTGGTGGCATTGGTGCACTTGTCCTGCAACCAGGCAGTCGTCAAAGCAAAGCTGATATTACAACGCGTCAGGCTGTGCCTGCGGTTGCTGATGTGCCTGTGGTGCCTAGCACTAAGACTGCTCCTGCCGACATCATTCCAAAGGTCAATACCAAATTCGTTCAAGCCACTACCCCAATCACCAGAGTGGCTTTTAACGCAGCTGGCAAAAAAATTCGCAAATTTGAGCTAGACCCTGAGTACTCCATTGGTGAGTTTAGCGGCGGCAGTCTCAAGGGCAAATTTTATAGAGGTCATTTCGAGAGTCCCGATTTAAAGCCTGTGACATTTTGTAGTGATGAGTCAATTAAGAGCTTTCCTGAGGTGTACAAGCGCTTTGATAATGGTGCTATAAACGACTTGCATATAGATAGTGCCAAGGTATTGCCGTCTATAGATGTTTTAAAAAACTGGTATAACCTGGGTAGCATCGAATTTCAAGATACAACACTGGGCAATTCTGGCTACACAAAGCAATTGGGGCAGCTCAAGAAACTACAGTTTTTGACTTTTACAAGTACACCGTACTCTGCAAAAGAGCTTGTGGAGAGCGGCGTGTTGAGTGGTCTTAGATCGATACGCTTTATCGATTCATCCTATAAGCAAGTTTTGCCAGCTTTGCCGGCTTGCAAAAATCTGCTTAAACTCTCTATCAGGGGAGCCAGTCCTGATGCCAAAGACTGGAAGATTATTACCTCTCTAAAAATAGATGACCTTGATTTGAGTCGTGACAATTTGAGCAAGCAAAACTTTGTAGATATTGCTAAGCTAAAAAATCTCGACACTCTTAGTCTTGCTCACGCTAAATTTAATGGTAAGGATTTGTTGTTATTAGCCAATTGCAAGAAGCTCGCCAAGCTCAAAATAGATAGTCGCATCGACTACGAAGAAGCCTATGAAAAGCTGGCAAAACGGATGCCCAAACTGGAGCTTATTCGGTAACTGCATTTGAACAAATTGATCAAGGTATTGCTGGATGTTTTAATTATCGTCTTGCTTGCCGGGATTGCATTTTTTTGCGGCTATCTCTATGCCCTGCGTCAAGCTGTCATCTTTCCCCTTTTAAGAGCAATATTGCAAAAGCCCGCTGGTCCAGCGGCTACCTCGCAGGAGGTGCCACCAGTAAAACCAGAAGTGCCTGCTGACCATACTGACCAAGTGCTCAAAACATACAATATAGAGTTGGCAAACGGTGCCCGTCCAGACTTGCCTTATATCTTTTTGCCTCCCGGGCGTTCGGCTAAAAAGCGCAACGTCAAAGGTAAGCCGGTAACTGTTGAAAAGCGCAAACTCAATGGTATTGCCTTTTATCAAGCTACTGTGGATTTGACAGAAGCCGATGTGTTTCCCGCAATTTTGCTTGCTAACGGTGCTCAAATTGCAAATAGCGCTGACTTTAGCGCTGGTGACGAAAGCTTTGCTAGCTTTGTCAAAAGAGCCAGAGCTGCTCTAGCTATCAATGGTACTTTCTTTAGCAAAGACAATCAAAAGCGCGTCATGGGTAATATGGTCTCTGCTGGTAAGAGTCTTAAGTACAGCCAGTGGGAAAATTATGGCACCACTCTTGGTATCGACAGTAATAACGAAGCTCACATGACCACCGCCAGGCTGGAGGGGCAACCAGACTGGAGTAAGCACTGGTTTAGCCTTACTTGTGGACCAAGATTGGTGCGCGATGGTCAGGTCTTTAGTGATGCTCGGGCCGAGGGCTTTACCGACGATCATGTCTTTACTGTTGGTCCCAGGCAGGCGATAGGCATTGCTAAAGGCGGCGACAAGCTTTATATAGTTGCCTTTTTGAGTGCGTTGAGTTTGCAAAATGCTGGCAAGATGATGCAAGCAATAGGCTGTACCGATGCCATGAATTTGGACGGCGGTGCTTCTCGCGGCTTTGCTATCGGTCAGGATATTAAACTGACTCCAGGACGTCCTCTCACCAATGTCATAGTGGTCTATGACTCAGCGCACCCGGCTCCAGCTGCCATCAAAAAATCCTGGAGCAATTTTGAAAAGCACTGATTAGAGTTTTGTTGTTTTGCTTTTGCGTTTTTTTGCCAATATCAGCAAAAGTCCACATAAGATTGCTAGACCAGAGGCGATCACACCAATTTTAAAGCTCAGTGGTTTATATGCAAAGACCAGTGTGTGTTTGCCTTGGGATACTTTGACTGCGCGCATGGCGTGATTGGCGTGCAATATGTCCACACTACTGCCGTCAAGACTGGCTTGCCAGCCTGGATACCAGATGTCGTTTAATACCAGATAACCATTTGCCGGCAGATTCAGAGCCAGTGCTACCTGGCTTGCGCTGTCTTCTAGCCACTCAATACTTGTGCCAGGTGGTTGAGGTGGTGACTGGTTATTTATAGTCCAGGCGTAGTCTTTAGCCGGTAGAGTATCGGCTTCTAAAACTACTTCTTTGCTCGGGACAAACGCTGCATTACTTATATAGTCAAAAGCTTCTTGCTGGTCTTTTGCCAGATGCGCGTTAGTTACGAAATAGGCTCTAGCTAAGGCTTTTTCGTTTTGGTAGATGCGGATATGATCGGCTTCACTGACCAGATTGTAAGGTCCTGAGTGGGCACCGCCGGCAGTGTATTGCCAATTGCATCGGGCGATAATTTGGGAATCTTCTTGTCCAATTTTGACAAAGCCATTTTGTGGATCAAAAAACTGCATTGTTACCTTGAGGGGCTGGCCGGCACTCGCTGTCACAGGTATGGTTAGCAGTATGGAGCGGCCCTCATCGAGTGCTATTAAAGGTGTTTGATCGGCAAACCAGAGCGCCTGATTATTGCTATCTGCCAGTCCATAACTAAAACTCAATCCCCTGGCCGACTCTGGCAGAGCATCTTGAGTTTCTATCTTGATAAAGATTGCCTTTTGCTCCAGACTAAGCATAGGTTCGCTCATTTTTAGTTTAAGGACTGCTGGTCCTTTAGTAGTCACCATTTCTATAGTCAGGGGTTTGTTCGGGACTGCCTTGGCCGCTAAGGAGTCTTCACCGAGTACCGGTGTCTGGCTGGCGACTGTGCTGACAGAGCAAAGATCTAGTTTGCTACTGAGCGGCGAGTCAAACTCCTGACTAAAAGTATCTATCTTTGCGCCTGCCAGTTTGAGCATGCCAAGAAATCTCTTGGGAAAGAGAGGGTTGTGAGCACGCAGATCTCTCAGTCCATAGACATCGCTTGTATTGGAGCGTAATAAATGACTGCCTGTGGCGATTAAGCGGTCGTGTCCGCTGACTGTTTGCAATGCTTTGATAGTGTCAGTCTGGCTATAGGCAAACTTGGGCCAGGTCGGCATGGCGCGTCGGCTCACTGTCATCAGTGTAAGATACGAACAAATAGCCAGGGCACCAAGGGCGATGGCAGAGGTCTTGGAGGGCTTGAGTTTGTGCCAAAATAGCGCGAGGACAAAGCCCACTGCTGCCAGTGTATAGCGTGTAATGTCAGCTTTGTTTAGGGTGTAATTGCCGACACATAGATCAAAATTGGCCTGACTCAAGGGCACATGAGCAAAGTGCACTATAACTGGGAAAAGGGCAATGATAACTAAGGCCTCAAATGCTGCTACAAGGATTGCTGTTCTGGTTTTTTTGTCTTCTTTAGGCTCTATGGCTTTGTCCAGTCCACAGGCGCTAATCACTGTCAGCATAATGAGAGTGCTCGGCAGAGCATAGGTGACGACAATAAAACTAAAGGGTGAAAAGGTAAATAGTGCCTCCAGTGGACCTAGCTTTGTCATCACACAAATAGCAGCCAGTGCCACTATAGCAAAGGCTCTTACGGTGGCTTTGAGCTTGGCGCTAAACAGTGCTATCAAAATAAGCGGCAGAGCGATTGGTCCTAGTGTGGGGCTGGCGCCGCCATAACCAGGCGTAATTAAGTTATAGAGCATGGCTTGCCAGGGGATTATGGCAGGTGCTCCTGCGCCAAACTTATAGCACTCTGAATTTTTGACAAACTCCAAAAACGGCAACAGCATGGGACTGGCCAAAAGTGCTGTAAACAGACCAGTAGTGGCGATGGCAGTAAAATCTTGCCCCAGCTTTTGGCGCTTGTCTGGATCTAGCGCTGTGCTTAGCAGTTTGCACAGACAGGCCAGTGTAATGGCAAAAAATGACATCTCTACATGGGCGCTGTAGATACAACACGCTAGTCCCAGAGCTGATAGCCAGGCGCACTTGAGCCGCTCTATTAAGTCCTCGCCTTTTAGTCTAAAAATCATCCAAAAAGCCAGGGGCACCATGCAAAATCCATTGCCCAGTAGTTCCAGATAGTAGAGATGGTAGGGGCACATGCTAGCCACTATCATGGCAAAAGTGGAGGCAAAGACTGACAGTCTGAGCACTCGGCAGAGCATATAGGTGCTGATACCGAGTACGGCTACTTCCAGTGCCAGCACAAAATTGAGCATGCCCATGGTGGGACTCATCAAAAGGGGTATATGCAGCGGTGAAAATGACAGTGACTGCGGATCGGCTAAAAGCGGCGCTCCCAGTCCTGTGTAAGGATTCCACAGTGGTAGTTGTCCGCTGTGAATGAGCTTAGCTTTGAGTAAATAGGATGGAATCATCAAATAGAGTAGAGAAGGGTCCATCAATATGCTCTGACCTGTGCGCTGAGCATCAAAGAGAGAGTCCCATTCTGCCAGTATATGGGCTTTGCTGAGTGAGCCATGTCCGGTCAATGGACCAGCAAAAAATACAAAGACAAAAACGAGATACAGCACTACCGGTAGTGCTGTATTAAAGGCTGGATGGCGGGACAGTTTCATCTAATACTGAGGCGGCCCTCAGACCTCAGGCGCGGACCAGCCAAAGCAGTCCAATGTTTCGTCTATTGTAAGATTGTTTTCCATGGCGTAGACCATGGCGATAGATGCTTGCTCAAGCTGGATCAAATTATTATCGAGATAGATTTTGCATTGATTGGCCAGTTGTAGCGACCTTTCTGATACTAGATTGGCATCAAGTAAGGTCTTAAGCAAAGGCTGACGATTGGATAAAGCCAGTGCTGTAGCAATTTGCAGCTCCTTTGTCTGAGAGTAAGCCGCATTTTTTGAGGATAGCCGAGACTTCTATTTCGGGGTGTTCTTCCGGTGATTCTTCTTGGATATCGCCTATCATCTCTAGGACTTTGTTTAATTCGTCGTAAGAGGTGACGTACTGGATTTTGCGTATTATTTGGGCAGCTTGATTTTCAAATAGCATGCCTTCTTTGATCATGTTGAGCAGTTGACTAGCCGTCTGTACGCAAGGTTCTGAGGCAAAACCGCTTTCTACGATTGCTTTGGGTAGCGATTTGTTATCCACTACTTCCATTTCGCGCGCAGCCATCAGTTGGCTTTCGGACAGGGCGCCTGCCAAAACGAGTAGCTCTCCCACACCAAATTCTTGTTCAAGAGCAGAGGGATCTATTTTGTTTTCTTGCAGTGTGGTGAGCAGAGAGCGCGCTCTCAGACGCGCTTCTTTGAGCGCGTAGATGATTTTGTCACGCTCAGCCACTTCTAGTCTGATTAGCTTTTGCGCACTGAGGGCCGAGTTTAAGCCAGTTCGGCTGATTATGCCTGTACTGAGTAGCACTGTGCCTAGAGGCAGTCCGGTTTCGGCTGACTGTTCCAGCGCTTCATCGATTTGTTTGCGCAAAGCAAAACCTGAGGCTATGAGGATCTCGCCCAGACGATTGGATTTGTCGACGGCTTTTTTGGGTTTGGGGGCAAGCTTAGCCAGGGCATCTTCGATGCTGATATTTTCGTGGGCTACCAGTGAGAGCGCTTTGACGCCTTCAGCTAAGGGCATCACTTTGTCTTTTATGCGTGACTGGATTTCTATGGCGCTGGCCAAAACTGGCTCGCTGACGTGACCTTTCATGGTAAGGATACGTCCAATCGGCAGGCGCATCTTAAAAGCAAGTTTGTTTGCCTCATCGAGATGCTCAGGCGCCATGACTCCGCTTTTTACAAGCAGATCGCCTATCTGTATTGTCGCTGCGAGAGTTTCCTCAGACACTGTTCAACCAACCGCCTTACTGTGATGCTCTCAATCTTTTTTACTGCTGCGCGCCAGGACTATTGGAAAATTGCCGCTACGTGCTTCCAATCCGGCTTGCTCTGTGGCTTGCAGCAGGCTCTCCAGATCTTCGCCATCGGCAGGCAAATTAGCTACGCCAAAATTAATCGATAAAATCGCCCGGTCAATACCTGGAGCCAGTGGTGTGACAGTCAGGGCATCGAGGATGCGATTGGCAACAAAAGCTGCTTGTGATGCTTTTGTATTAGGCATTAGTATGGCGTACTCATTGACCTGGAAGTGTGCCAGTAAATCGAGCGGACGTTTGACCAGACCGATACGCATGCAGGCTGTAGCCAGTGCTGGTGCAGGTAAAGGCTCAGTCTCATTGATGCTGGAGCCTGGTCTGCGCATGCTAAGTTCAAAGGCAACCAGTGACATTGGCCAGTTATAGGCTTCGTAGCGGTAAAATTCATACTCCATAAAGTAGAGCAGTGCTTCAAAACTGATAATGCCAGTATCGGGACGGACAAAATTTTGTCCCAGATTTTGAATTATTCTTTTGCCTTCACCTAGGAAATCCAGCGCACCACCTCTGGTGGCGGCAGGGGCTTTGATTTCCATCAGTCCGCAATAGAGCAAGTTGAACAACAGAGGCGCCCACTGGGTTTGATCCATGGGTCTATCTCTGAGCAAGTCAGTAAAGGTCATTTTATGCTTGAGTGATTCATAGACTTCTTTTTGCAAGTTGAAGTCCATGGGATGACCCTTGGCTAGCATAAGTTTTAGTTCTGGTTGGCCCAGATTTTTTTTGCTTTTGAGCCAGAATTGACTCATATACAAGTCCAGAGCGCTCCAGGTGATTGAGTTGATCAAGTAGTGCCACACCTTCAAGCAAGGTCGTTTGCAATGATTTTTCGACAGAACTCATCTCGGTGCGCAGACCATTTTTAAATGCATAAGAGCCACGGCGCCAGGTGACTAGCTCTTTGATGGCGTCATCGCCACGGTTTGTGGATGTTTGCGCGTCTTTTGGGATGCCGCTTTCAAAGTAGACATGACCTACCGATGCGTCCCCTATAACTTCCAGTTTGCCGGTGAGCTGCTGCATGCCAATATTGGTCAGGACACCGTTTAGCGGAGTTTGCTCGATGAGACCTTCGATAGCGTTTTCTTTGCGCGGTGTAGCACCGGCTATTGTTGCTGGAGCGTCACTAAAAAAGTCTGAAGGCAATGAGCCCTCAGGCATATACTGCTGGGCTGCACCTTGTTGGGCGGCAAGAGCTTGTTGTGGCGACATCCCCGCTGGCACCTGAGGTGCGCTCGGTTTGAGGAGCGATTGACTGGTGGGCAAGGGCGGTGTGTTGGGAATGGGATTACCTGCCGCCAAATTGGCCATGGCTTGCTGGATTGATTGGGCACCGGCCGCTGGATTTACCGCGTTGTAGTTTGTCGAAGAAAGTCCATGCTGGTTACCAGGCGCCTGCTCCGCTGCCTTCCAGTTGCCGCTGCTGGCAGTTTCTGCTTGTTTCCAGCCAGTATCCGAGGCATTCCAGTTATTATTGTCGACTGATTTCCAGCCCACTCCCGACTGAGCCGGTGGTGTCTGGGGTTGAGGTGGTTGAGTGGAATAAGTGCCGCTAGTGCTAAAAGTGCCAGAAGCACCGCTTGAGCCCACTATGCCTTTGTTGACTGACTGACTGGTCTGAGCCAAGGCCTGAAAACTACCAGTAGAGCGGGGATTGTGCTGAGGAAAAGCGGCCGCCGACGGAGCTGTGCCTGGTTGAGGCTGACTGACGCTCTGCACAGTGCCGGTAGTCTTTTGATTGGTCACTTCCAACATCGCTATGACATCGTAAATCATATTAATGTCGGCTGTTTCAAAGCGCCAGACCATTTTATTTTCGCGACCATTGTCTTCCCCGACCTGCCAGAGTGGCTGAGGCGTGACCCGGTCAAACTTGATCAAAATCGTATAGGTCTTGTAGGTGGATGGGACTTGCCAGACCAGTTCTACTTCACGACCACGGTTTTCGCGGGCTTGCTCAAACAGCGCTTGCAACTCCCGTATGCCTGGAGCTGCCGATTGTCGCGGTAATTTGATTTTGCCTTGGTCAGGACCTTTGCCTGCGCCGGGTCTAAACATCGATGGGATATCCGTCTATTAATCGCTAACTGGATGGTAAATATTAAGATTGAGAAGTCTCAACTAGTTTAAGCCACTTGGAGAGATTTTTTACACATATATGAGGCTCTTTGTCTCCATATTTAGTCCATTGACCGGATTATCTGACGGTGGGTGATGTTGCTAGACCTTAGGCGGGGCTAAGAATTCACTTTTATTTGGCAAAAGTCGGCAGAGGTGAACCTTCTGTAAGGACTTTGCTACTTGCCTGGGCTATCATGACAAGCTCGTGGCAACTGGTTGGTCAATGGCAAATACTAAAATCGACGCGCTGACCTCACTGAGGTTTTTTGCTGCTGCGGCTATTGTCGTCTGCCACTGCCCAGGGCATTTTGGTTTTCCCACAACTCTTGGTCAGCCTTTTGAACTGGCTCAGGGTGTGTCCTTTTTCTTTGTTCTGTCTGGCTTTATTCTCTCTCTCGTTTATGGTCGCGACCTGAGTGAGGCGCCCACATGGGGAGCGCGTCTCAAGTTTATTGTGGCGCGCTTTGCCCGTATATGGCCGCTCCATGTCACTACTTTAGTGATTATGGCCTTTTTGCTGCCCGATAAGTGGCTAGCCAGTTTTACTCCCGGTCACCTCTTTTGCTCGCTCACTTTAATCCAAGCCTGGATACCGGAGTTTGCTACTAGTTTTGCTTTTAACAGCGTCAGCTGGAGTCTTTCGGCTGAGCTTTTCTTTTATTTGATGTTTCCTCTTTTGATTTTAAATTACAAACAAAACTGGTGGAAAAATCTGGCTTATACCTTTGGTGCAGTGCTCTTTTTTGCGGTTTTGTCAAAAGTCCTTAAGCTGCCGGAGTTGACTAATTACGGTGTGAGCTACCACGAGCTTATGTACGTTAGTCCCTTTACCCGCTTGTTTGAGTTTGCGCTGGGCATCTCAGTATTTGCTTTGAGCGAACGCATCAAGAGCTGGTATAACGCCAGGTCTGTTGTCACTTCTACTGTGTTCGAAGTCGCCGCTCTTGCACTGGTAGTGTTTTTTGCCTACAAGACGCTAAAAATTAGTCATGCTTTGGCTAACTTTACCGGGCTTGGCGAGCCGTTTTACACCTGGCTAAAATATGGCGGCTCTGCCTGTCTTGCTTTTGCTTTGTTGATATTGGTTTATTCGTTCCAGCGCGGGCTACTCAGTCGGATCCTCTCGCTCAAGCCCCTGGTTTATCTAGGTGAAATAAGCTTTTCGGTGTACTTGATGCATCGCATGCTGTTGCATTATTACTATGACCACTTCAGTACCATTGAGGGATTCGCTCCCTGTGCCCTGTACTGGCTGGTCTTATTGGCTAGCAGCCAACTCTTATACGAATTTGTCGAATGTCCTTTTAGAAGTGCCATTGTCAGTGGTTATAAATCCTGGAATCAAAAGGATAGGTCCGGAAGTATCCGTGACTGGCTGCCCAAGCTGCGCTTGACCCGGTTATCGACAGCGCTTTCTATGAGCAGTCTGGCGTTTTTGCTGGTCGTGCCATCGATTGTTTACCATGGACCGAGGTTGGCTTTTGTCGAGCCTTTTGCTCCAGGTGTAAATACTTCGGTATTGGGTAAGTTTGGCGATAGTGTGGAGCTTGTGTCTGCTCAATACAAAGGCGTTGACAGCGGTGGGACAAAGCATCTTGAGCTTACCTGGCGCTCACTCAAGGAGCAAAAGTTGCTGGGCTTTGTCGGTGTGCAGCTTTATACACCAGAGCAGATCTACTACAAGCGTCGTGATTACAAGCGCTCCAATCACGAAGAAATGGTCCAGCCCGGACAAGTCTGGGTCGATAAAGTGGCTCTATCAGCCGATGAAGGTAGCCAAACTGCGCAAGTGCGTTTAAGTATTTATGGTATCGGGGCAAACCTCGGCACTCTAGAAGCCAAATTGTTGGATGGTGAAGGTGCTAGCAGTGTCAGCACTTCGCAATTGTCCGTTGCTATTAAAAAGGGAGCGCTCAGTCTTTAATGAATTCAGATACAGTGCTAGACAAAGCAGAAGCTACTGAGACAAGGACCGCCTTGCCCGGTCAGACAAAGGACAATAAAGTAAGATTTTTTGCCGCCAGTTTGATTGTTTTGACTATAGTCGAAATGCTCACATTTTTGCCGATAATCTCAAAGGTCGGTTATTACCTGGACGACTGGGCTACTCTTGCGTTTTTGCATTTTGCTCCGCACGGAGATACTCTCTGGGGCTTGCTCAAAGACTACTTTATCAATGACAGCAGGGTCCTAATTCGACCGGTAGAGGTCCTGCATTTTGGGCTTATCTACTGGTTTTGCGGTGAAAGCTCTTACAACTATCACCTGATCTATCTCTTTATGGAAGTAGTGAGTGCCTATCTTTGCTATCTGATATTTAATAGGCTAAGTGGCAAACCGGCTCTGGCCCTGGCTGCGTCACTATATTTTTTGCTGCATCCCGGTCACGATGCGGGACGCTATTGGGTCATTGCGGCCTCACTGGGGCTCAGTACGCTCTTTATGCAGTTATCTATGTACTGTGCCATCAAAGCTTATGATGCTCGCACATTTGCCCGGATTTGGCTCTTTAACGCCCTGGCTGGACTCTCATATCTAACCGGGCTGCTCAATTATGAGTCGATTTTGCCCCTGGCCGCCACACCCGTTATGTGCTTGTTTGTGCTGGCGTACAAAGAGTCTGCTGGTACTTTTGTGGCGCGGTCCATAAGTGGCATAAAAGCAGCATTGCCGACGATTGTGTTATCGATACTATCGGTAGTGGCATTTGTTGGCTACCAAAAGGTGCTGATGCCCTATCTGGGGCTGGGATATGCCCATGCTGTCACACTCGATCCGGCACTAATGGTCAAGACTATTGCTACCGGTATTGATATTAACTTACCCGGACCATCCATGACATTTTTTTGTGGACAGGCCAAAGCCTGTCTAGATGAGATATCCCGGTCAGAAATTTGGAGATTGGCTTTTATTGCTTTGACCAGTGTTGTAGGGATGGTCTGGTTTATCCGTTCTGGTGGTGCCAAAAGCACGGATCCGGCGCTTGCTAATCGTTATCTTGGACCATGGTCTCTTATCTCCATTGGTTGTATTTCGGTGGTTGCCACATACAGCATATTTGGTCTCAGTCTCGACTATCTGCCGACCTACCAGACTATTGTCAATCGCATCAATGTGGGCGCATCTTTTGCTTTAGCCTTTGCCTTTATGGGCGGCCTCTGGCTTTTGACACCCGAAAAACTTGGCGCTCTTTTAAAAGGGCAAAGCGCTAGATCTCTTGCCATTGCCAGTGGTGCCCTAACTATTGTTGTCACCACTGCTACGCTGGGCTTTTTGCTCTCGCTAACTGGGGACTGGCTAAACCCTGGCTGGTATCGTGGCTCACTCAAACACAGGTGCGCAATAAGCTAGTGGCATTAAAAGGCCAGCTCGCTCCTGATGCTTGCGTGTTGCTGGCAAATTGCCCCCGTTATGTGATGTGGGCACCAGTCTATGACGGTGTCTGGGACTTCCAAAATATGGCGCGAGTGATGTTGGGACGCGATGGCGCACAGGGCAATGTGGTGTCCGACCGCCTGCAAATTGACAAAGACGGATTGACTGATATCTCCTATGGCTTTACTTGCGGCAAATATCCCTTTAGCAAGCTCTATGTATTGATTGCTCCGGGCGATGAGCTGGTGCGAGTACCTGATGCCCAGACCTTTATCAATCTTGTCGACAAAAAAGGTAGGCAGTTTGGACTGGACGACAAAGTGCTAGCCACCTGGCGTGAGCAGGCGGTCAAAGCGCGTTAGTGCTTGAGCCATTTTATATCGACATGATGCTGCCGTCTTCGAGTTTGCGCGTGCCGACTAGGATAAAGTTTTGAGTATCATTGACTATTTGGCTTTGAGCCGCATCATATTTTTTTGCGCTGACTTGATCGACAAAGTTTTTACCCTGGTAGCCTGTCTTAAAGACAAACCAGCTGTAATAGTCCATGTCTTTAGCGGTGTATTCAAAGACATCACCATTTAGAGTAAAGCGTCTAAATGTTGAGACTGTGGCGGGTGAATTTGCTGAGAGTGCGGCAATCGTCAGGGTATGAACACTTAGCTCTCTTGTGCTGGGAAAGAGATTGACTGTTGGCAAATAACCTGTCTTGCCATCACCAATGGTGCTAAAAATCCAGTCTTGTCCCCAGGGATCTCCTGGCGGCATTGGTGCCATGGGTGGACCTGCGATTTCACCTGCTACCGCTGCCAGGCGCTTGATTGTGGCAAGAGTATTAGTGCCAATATTGATTGGGTACGGACAAAAGTTTAGTACGACAAATTGCAAAAAGGCCAGAGTGCAGATAGTGTAAGCTGCTACTTTTTTGATTGTACTGCCAGCAAACAACACAGATAGAGCGAGTGCGCTATCTAGCGCCGGTGACAATAGGGCCGGTAGGACATAGCGTGCTTCAGCGTTATTCATTGAGAGCAAGCACATAAGCGGTATGCCTGTTATCATGCCGGCAAAGAGCAGCCCTCGCGGCTTGGTGCCAAACTGTGGTTTTACTGCAATCAAAGCATATAGCCAGAGTGCAAAAAGTAGAGGGGACATCAAAGCCGGTAGGCTTGAGACGTAGTTCCAGAGGTGATGATTGAGTACTTCGAGATAGCTACTACTTTGCGTGGCCTGTGGATAGTAGTAGTTTTTCCAGGCAGTCAGGGTTTCTTTATTTGGTATCACCCACAGTAGCAACGCTGTGAGGGTTGCTAGACCAGTAAGGAGCATGTGAGCAATCTGTTTTTTGCTTTTAGCCTTGATTGCATCTACTAGTAGTATCAGGCATGGCACCACCAAAAACACCATAGCGGCTTGCTTTGCTGTAGCTCCCATGGCTACTGCCAGTGCCATAAACAAAGCATTTGGCCAGGACCGGTCCTGGCTCCATTTGATCATGGCATAAAAGGCCAGAGCCGAGAGTGTGATATGGCCAAAGTCGAGCATCTGGGTGTGGCTAAATAGCGCTACCCAGGGATAACAATTGACTATAAATACAGCAAGGGCTGCTGCCAGATTGCTGCCCCGGGCCATTTTGACAATACTAGCGAGTGAAGCTGAGAGTACAAGCAGGTAGGCGATATTGACAATGGCATCTGAGAGACGACCATAGCCAAATAGATATTTAGCAAAGCCAAAAATCAAATGTTGAGTGAGCGGATAGTTGAAGCTGACTGTAAGAAATTGCTGCCAGTAGTCGGCTCTTAAAAGGTGGGGATGACGAATCAGCTTGGCGTAGTTGATAGCGTCCTGAAAATGCGAACCCGCGTCCCAGAGCGGGTAGTTATGGTCGAGCAACCACCAGACAGCAAGCAATGCTGCAAATAAGAGAGCTGGTACCAGGTAAATCCAGGGCTTGTTGGCTGGCAGTTCGTTTGCGTCATCCGATTTCATTACGCCATAGTATAGAGCTACTGTGCCGCTTAAATAAATCTTCCTATGCATGATGTATATCGTGACTTAATATCTCTTTGAGACAATGGAGACCTTTAGATCGATTCCTGATAGTCACGGAGTACAACCAATGAAACACGCCATTATCCTGACCGGCGGCGCTGGTGATAGAGCCCGTCCTCTAACTGAGGATAAGCCTAAGGCGATGATTTCAATTATGGGTCGGCCGCTCCTGGCTAGTCTGATTCAGTGGTTATCAGCCTACGGCATCCGCAACATCACTATTGCCTGCGGCTATCGTTATGAGCTTATTCAGGCTTACTTTGGTGACGGGAGTGCTCATGGTGTCAATCTCAATTATCTGATTGAGGACGAGCCACTGGGCTCTGGTGGCGCCCTCAAAAATGCCCTGCGCTTCCTCGCTCCCAGTCAAGAGCCAGTGCTTGTGGTCAATGCCGAAGCAATAACCAACCTCAATTTAGGCGATCTTTTTGCCTACCACGAAGTCAAAGGTGCTGAAGTAACTATGGTTTCGGTGCCAATGCTCAGTCCTTATGGCGTGGTGGACTTCAACGAAAAAGGTCAGATTACAGCCTTCCGTGAAAAGCCGGAATTGCCTTACTGGGTCAATGCTGGTATCTATGTAGTCAATCCATCTGTCTATGACATTTTGCCTGACAGAGGCGAGCATGATCACTTCCCTCAACTTGCCGAAAAAGGGCAATTGCACGCTTTCAAATGTCATGCCTTTTGGCGTTCTATCAATACTGTGCGAGATGTCGGTGAGCTGAGAGCCGACATGGAAAAACTCTTTTTCTCTTTGTTTTTCTCGCCTGTGACTAGTTATGCTGCCAATCAAGCAGTTAAGCAAAGTGCCATGAGTGCTGCTAGTTTGGCTGCCAGTGAGGCTGTTGAGCGCAGCAATGCTAGTCGTCAGATTGCAGATAGGGTCGAAGAACCTGCTGAATCATATGTCAGTGTCAGTCGCATCACGATTGTCTGAGTGGTTGACAAAAATCATCCTTGAACCAAAGATTAAACATTTGCCATCAAGGTATTTTGTTTGAACTTTTTCACCTTCAACTACGTAGATGTTGGAGTGAGATGTCTGTGTGTTCATTCCGTTCATTTCAATACAATCTACAAAGCAGGTGCCTATTATGTTTCGCAAATCGACGGTCAGTAAGCTGGTTTTAATAGCTCTTTCAATGGTGGTGGTTTCCCCGCTGGCGGCGCTGGCTCAGACACCTGCTGATAGCAATGGCGGCGCTAGCTGCCCGGCTCCAGGTGGTGACCCTGGGCTCCGGTGGTGGTGGTCGTCGCGGTCATCGGGGCATGCGTGGCGGTAAGGGCGGCAATGTCGACCCGGCCAGACGTCAGGCAATGAAGGCCAAAATGATGGCAAAGTTTGACAAAAATGGCGATGGCCAGCTCGACGACAACGAAAAAGCGGCGATGCAACAATTCAGACAAGAGCGTAAAGCCCGTCGAGCTGCCATGCAAAACGGCAGCAACCCTGGTTCAGCTGGGCTAGGTGCTGTGCCCCCACCCGGCGCACAATAGTTTTTCTTTAGGCTATCGGCCGGTTGTACATAATTGGAAGACTCTCAGGGGCTCCAGGTCTTGATGTGCTAACATCTTGGGAACTCGTGAGTTGAATCAATGTCCCAGCAAACAATTGTCGATTACAAAGTAGAAGTAGAGGGCGTCTCAAAGCGCTATAACATCTACGATAAACCGGTCGATCGCCTCAAAGAAATCATTTTTCGCAATCGTATTAGCTGCCACCGAGAATATTGGGCGCTGACCGATATCAATGTGCAGTTTCCTGCTGGTGTAACTGCTCTGATTGGACCAAACGGTTCTGGTAAGTCTACCCTTTTGCAAATTATTGCTGGCGTACTAGAGCCCACGCATGGCGCCGTTATTCGTCGCGGGCGCATTACCGCTATTCTTGAATTGGGCGCTGGTTTTCAGCCCGAAGTATTCAGGTCGCGAGAACGTAATACTCAATGGCATGATTCTTGGTATTCCTCGTGACGAAATGGAAACCCGTGTCGAGGCAATCGCAGAATTTGCAGAGATTGGTGATTTCTTTGATCAGCCAATTAAGACCTATTCCAGCGGTATGGTTGTGCGTCTGGCTTTTGCCACTGCTGTGAACGTAGATCCCGAGATTTTGATTGTGGACGAAGCCATGGCTGTGGGTGATCAAAACTTTCAGATCAAATGCCGCGATCATATGTGGAGTATGAAAGAAGCTGGCAAGACGATTATCTTTGTCACGCACGATATGAATATGGTGTTGACCTGGTGTGACCACGCCGTCCTCCTAAATGGTGGCAAAATTGTCACCCAGGGTGCAGTTGGTCCTGTCGTTGAAGCCTTTGAAGACCTGATGGACCACCACGAAAAGGTGGCGGTGAAGAAATTCACTCAGGGCACAGTAGAGCAGTAGTCGTTGACTTAGACGTTTGCTTAAAACATCCTGTTGACCCAGGTCTTAGGCGTCTTGTCATTGATAATCTCGAGGTCGAGGTGGTATCTAAAACGTCTGGTACCCTGGTTCTTGATAAAGTTGATCATTTCTTCCAGACCATCTCTGAGTGAGACTTTAGTCTGGTAGTTGAGCAAGCGACGCGCTTTGTCAGCTGAGCAAGTAGCTAGTTTGACTTCTTGTGGGCGTCCTGGCATATAAATTGGCTTGAGATCAAAGCTGAGCAAGTCAGCGATAGTCTCTGCCAGTTCATTGATAGTAATAAAGTCTTCGTCTGGACCGATATTGATGATTTCGCCCAGGACATTGTCTCTGGTTACCATTTCTTTGAGACAGTAAATATCGTCATCAACAAAGCTGAAGCAACGCATCTGGCTGCCATCACCGTAAATTATTGGCTGTCTACCTTGCAACATCAAATTGATCATGATTGATGCTACGTTACGGTAAGGGTCATCGTATTTTTGTCTGGGTCCGATGATGTTGTGTGGCACGGCGATTACATATTCGACACCGTGGATTTCGCAGAGGTTGCGCAAGATTTGCTCGGCAGCTAGCTTAGCGATACCGTAGGGATCTTGTGGTTTGGGCACGATATCTTCTCTAAACGGCACTTCGTTGGTGCCATAGCGAGCCATACTGGAGCAAAAAATGATGCGTTTGGCACCATTGGCGATAGCCGCACTAAAGAGGCTGGCTGAGCCGGTGACGATGTTTTCGACAATGAGGTGGGGCGAAAATACAGAAAGTCCTTCGTAAGCCGTTGCTGCCGCGTGAAATATGACATCACAGCCTTTGGTGATTTTGAGCATCGAGTTACGTCTGCAGATGTCATATTGATAAAACTCTGCTTCTGGCGGCACGTTAATTAGCTCGCCGCCAATCAAAGTGTCGCAGCCGACCACTTCATGACCGTCTGCCAAAAAATGTTCAGCCAGGTGGCTGCCCAAAAAACCAGCTATACCAGAGATGAAAATACGCATTAAAGGACCTTCTTTAGATAACCGCAGCCCGTGCAATAAAATTGCTAAACTTTAGACGGACAAATGTCTTGAACCGCAAGATTCGAGGCTGCTACATCCTAGCAAAATTTTGCATTTCAGCTCTTGCATAGAATTTATTGAAGCCGTCCTTAACGTTTTGAGTAATAGTCATGCCAAAAGTCTCAATCTGTCTCCCTGTCTACAACGGTTCGAATTATCTGGCTAAGGCAATAGACAATGTGCTTTCCCAGACTTTTCAAGATTTTGAGTTATTAATTGCCAATGATTGCTCCACTGACGAAACACAGGCAATTATTGACTCCTACGCTGCAAGAGATGCCAGGATAGTTAGCTGGATCAATGAAAAAAATCTAAAGCTCTTCGGTAATTACAATTGCTGTATGGAGCGCGCTCAGGGGCAATATATAAAACTCTTTGCCCATGATGATTATTTGCAGCCAACTGCTATCGAACGAATGGTCGCTGTGCTTGAAGCACATCCAGAAGTAGCACTTGTGACCTGCTCGAAACGTTGGATTGATGCACAGGATAAGGTCATTAAAGAGGTTGTCCGATTTGATAAAGATGTCTTACTCAAATCTGAGGACGTCATTCTAGCCAATCTAATTGTGCTCAATAATTGGATTGGGGAGCCTGCTGGCACTCTATTTAGACGTGAGCATGTTGGTAGTGGGTTTGATACATCCCTCTACCACTGGGGCGATATCGACTACTGGTTTCGTATTTTGCAAAATGGAGATATGTTCGTTTTGAGCGACATACTCTGTTCTTTTCGTTTACATTCTGAGAGTGCTACATCCAACAGCCTTTCAGGGCTTTACTATGCAGCGGATATAGTGCGCATGTATGCTGCGTGGCATCGCTATCTTGATAAGCTCGGTGAGAGTGAGGAGCATTTCTTTCAGAGAGCGGCTGAAGAAATCGCTTTGCACATGGATTACCTGGAGCGCGAAAAGGGGCTCAATGGCGCCCAGGTGCGAGCAGCTAATACCAATCGTCAGACCGAATTTAGTAATGAGGCAGTAACTGATTTTAGAGTTGCCCTTTATCATGCCGAAAGGCGTATCACTTCTTTGATGAAAGAATTGATTGCCACTAAAAATGAGTTGGAGCATCGTGAAAATGAATGCAAAGAGCTCAAGGCAGCCATAAATGTCATGGAAAACAGTGTCTCCTGGAAAGTAACAACCCCTTTGCGCAAGGTGCGTTCTAAATTTTGAGCGCCTGTCAATAATCGAAGCAAATTGGCAATTCTGAGATGGAACTAAACCTGAAACATTGGCGCCATATTGCATAACTTCCAGTTGTCAATGCTCCATTATAGGTAGCGGCTGCCCAGAATGAAAATTCCAGACGACATTTCGCGTACGTTTAAGGTGGCTATTGCAGGCGGAAATACTCATTTGTCTAACGAACCTCTTCCTTCGGGCTCCTATAAAAAGATCTGTCTGACTTGCGGCAAAGAGTTTGCGGAAGAAGTCTTGCTCTGTCCAGATGACGATGAGCTTTTGACACCGGTCAAAGCCGACACTTTAATTGGCACAGTGCTGGCCGGTAAGTACGAAATTTTAGAAAAGCTCGGTGCCGGTGGCATGGGGCTTGTATACAAAGCGCGCCATACTCTGATGAAGCGTATGGTGGCAATTAAGATCATGCTGCCCCAGTTGATAGCCAGTGTTTCAGCTCTCAAGCGTTTTAAGCAAGAAGCCCAGGCCGCTAGCAACCTCAACCATCCAAACATCCTTACGGTTTTTGATTTTGGTGTAACTCCAGATGGCATGCCTTATCTGGTCATGGACTTTTTAGAGGGCACCAATCTCTCCAAGATATTAGAAGCTGGAACAGCCCTGCCTGTTGGTACGGCTGTTGATGTATTTATCCAGAGTTGTTCAGCACTATCCCATGCCCACAAAAAAGGGATTGTGCACCGAGACCTTAAGCCAGCCAATATCATGCTTGTAGAGTACGAAGGTCGTCAAAACTTTGTCAAAATCGTAGACTTTGGCATGGCTAAGATTACTGGCGCGGTGGATGGTGAAGGCGAAGACCTGACTAAGTCCGGCGAAGTCTTTGGTAGTCCTCTATACATGAGTCCAGAGCAGTGCATGGGTAAAGTGCTCGATGCCCGCTCCGATATCTACAGTCTCGGTTGTGTGATTTATCGTACTCTTACTGGCTGCACCGCTGTTAGTGGCACAAGCGCAATAGAGTGTTTTTCGCATCACGTCAACTCGCTGCCCCGTCCATTTGCCGAAGCCTGCCCCGGTGCTGAGTTTCCCGAGGGACTGGAAGCAATTGTGATGAAGTCTGTGGCTAAGGATCCAGATGATCGCTATCAGACTATGGATGAGCTTAAAGACTCATTGCTTGCTCTAGCAGGCATTGATTTTAGCTCGATGTATAGCAGCCTCGGTGGCGCTAATATCAGTCAACACGATACAGTGTTGCAGAGTAGTTATGGCTCCAGTAGTCACTATTCACAAAACTCTATGATGGCTGCCAATAATAGCTCATCGCAATTGCCGGCTCAAAGTAACGCCGATAGCACTCCCAGTCTTAATTTGACTCGCAATGATGCCTCTACTGGTGGGCAAAGTGCTCTACAAAATGTGGCATCGACATCAAGTAGCCCACAGCGTCAAACTGGCGAGAGCGCGCAGCCACAAGAGAGCGGTAACTTTGCTCCAAATGCTCAGCCTGTCCCTCAAAAGGGCTTACCCGTAGCCCTCATTGCTATAGCGGCGGTAGTAGTAATTGGTGGTGGCACAGCACTGTTTATGGCAGGTCGCTCCACAGACCGCGGCAATAGCAATAACAGTGGCAATAACTCCAGCAGTACGACTGCTATCCCCGACAAGCAAGCTAGCTTTGATGATCTTATACGTGGCGGTAGGGCTGCTTATGATCACGCTGACTATGCCGAAGCACTCAATAAATTTGAACTTGCTTTAGCCAAAGCCAAAGAAAACGGTCGCTACGAAAGACAATATCCCGAAGCTCAGCTCTGTATCGGTAAGGCTTGTCTTGAGCTTGGTCAGTACGATAAGGCAATAACTGCTTATCAGGCTGTCATCAAAACCAGAGAATCAAGCCATAACATGAATGCTACAGATGCCTCTGAAGCACTCAATGATCTCGGTAATGTCTATCTTGCCAGAGACAACTTTAAAGAAGCCAAAATCTACTTCGATAAAGCTCTCGCTATTCGCAAGACTTACACCGGTGACGATGCTGTCAAGGTCTCAGAATCGCTCTCTGGTCTTGGTAATTTGGCACTTGCCAAAGGTGAGTTTCAAAAGGCGCAGGGCATACTTTTGCAGGCTATGGCCATCGTCGACAAATCTCCATCGGTAGATGCCATCGACAAAGCGTCAGTGCAAAACGCACTGGGTCAGAGCTATCAATATCTAGGCAAGCTCACTCAGGCAAAGGCTCTCTATGAGCAAGCCCTCGATTTGCGTCAAAAAAATCTTAGTCCCGATAATCCAGCTATTGCTGACTCACTTTTGTGTCTTGGTACACTAGAGTTTCGCAATCGCAATTATGACCACTCCGAAGAACTGCTCAATCGCGCCAAAGAGATAGCCGAAAGGTCGCCTAGCTTTAACCAGGAAAAGCTTGCCGATATTCAGTTTTGCCTTGGTGTCTTATATGACCAACGCAAAAACAAAACCAAAGCAATTGAGATGATCACTAGTGCCTTAAACATCAGGCAGCAAATCTTTGGACCAAAGGACGCTGCCACCGTTGAGACTCAGAAGTATTTAAATCAACTCAAGAGTCATCGCTAATCCTCAAGGTCCTTTAGTAAATCGGTCGCATTTGAACGGTGGTGGTGATGGCTAAAAAGATGCAGTTTGTGTCGGCGTGGTCTTTGCTATTGCTCTCAATTGCCTCTTTGACCGGTTGTGATCTCTTGGAGATGCGTCAGCCTCAACCAGTAAAACCTGCATATACTGTCCCCCTGGAGGCCAGGGGTGATGTACTCAGTGAGTTTGGCGTAGCTCGGAGGGGCGCACTTATAAATGAGCTGGCTAAAAGCGGTATCTGGAGTGTTGTACCTGCACCTCAAAAACAACCGCTTGAGGCTCTCATACATTTGCCCTGGAGACCTTCTACGCAGGCAATCTTGCGCATGACACCGTCTTACTTTTTGGATAGTAAGGACAAATTTGTCAAAGAAGCTGTCGGGGAGATTATCCATCCTGAGACCAGGAAACTGCCTGCTGATACTCATATCTCTACCTCTTATGGCGGGGGCGGCGGCTTTAATCAAGGCGATGAGACTTGCTATATGCAGGTGTTTGTATTTGTCCGTGATGACCAGGATCGCTCAACGGCTCGAGTAGAGAGTGACAATCAAGCAATTGCCGTCAGTGAGAGTTTTAAGCGCTCTGCAAAAGGCAATCTCTGGGCCCATAGTACAGTGCAACTAGCGGGCAGTGATCTCGCTATCTTTGTGCAAAGGCGCTGAGGCTAAAGGTAAGTCCTTTAACTGGGGCACAGATGGAGCACAGTCAGTAAAAGCTATTTGCGGTTGGTCTAAAGACCCGCAGCAAAAGTATTTCTTTGCCATTCCCTGGACACTCCCCGGAGACGGAGATGCAAGACTTGAGCAGTTTGGCTTTAGGCTTACATTTCAACCTTCGGACCCAGGACGTCCTGCCAAGGTATTGCTTGATCAATCTCCTTTGCGCTGAGCAGCAAGACCGACCTTAGGCTACAATTATTACCAGGTAGGAGTAACTATGCGTCTAGATTTAAATGGTCTACTTCTTTTACTTGTAGTGTTTACTGTCTTTTCTTTTTTCTCCAAGATAAACTGGTTAGCAGATCTTGTTTGTGAGTTTAGGCTTTATCTCGTTGCTTTTGCAGTCCTTGGGCTATTGCTGGTGGCAATCAGGCGCAAAAAGCTCAAAAATCCGCTTTTGTTAGCCATCGGTGGCATTGTCTGTCTCATTGCCAATCTTGTGCCGGTCTGGCTTGTGCCCACTGCTGCAAAGGTTTGACAGCGAGGAGCCATCTCGTGCTTTGACAGTTTTGCAGTTTAATATCAACTCTCACAATCCTAGCAAGCAAGAGATATTGAGCCATATCCGTAAAGTAAATGCGGATATCGTTTGCATCGAAGAAGTCAGTCAGTGGTGGGCCGAAAACTTTGAAGAGTTAATGGACATCTATCCAGATTTGAGAGTAAGAGCACGCACAGATAATTTTGGCATAGCCATACTGAGTAAATTACCGGTGACAGATGCCCGCATCCTGGGCTTAACCGAAGCCAATGTGCCTACTTTGGCAATTGAAGTAAAAGGGCCAAAGGATACACCAATAGTGGTGGTGGCAACACATCCTGTGCCGCCTGTAAGTACGATGAATTATGACTATCGCAATAAGCAAACAGATAGTCTGGCTAACTATTTAAATGAACGCAGAGCAAAGCCTGGCACTAAGCCAAAAGTAATAGTTTGTGGCGATTTTAATGCTACATCCTGGACTGCTAT
This sequence comes from Candidatus Obscuribacter sp., assembly GCA_016718315.1. Classification (GTDB taxonomy): domain Bacteria; phylum Cyanobacteriota; class Vampirovibrionia; order Obscuribacterales; family Obscuribacteraceae; genus Obscuribacter. The sequence goes on from JADKDV010000005.1 coordinate 845,180, forward strand.
GCTCTCTGATTTTATGACTAAGGCCAACTTGCGCGAGGTCAAGCCATTAGCGCCAATGCCCACCTGGCCCAGCATGTGGGTTATGCCTGCGCGCATTTCGATTGATCATATTTTTGTCTCGCCTGACATAGAGTTTGAGCGCGTGTCTGTAGAGGACAACTGTCTATCTGATCATATGTCTATCGTGGCTAAGTTGCAGATTTAGAGTCTTAGACCGGTACAATCGTATGGGCAAAGATGTTTTCTGTGACCATCACCTTTTTGCGATCGAGATACTCCAGTACGCAAGTGACAAATGTAGCGTGGCTCCAGGTCAGTGGTGATACCGACAGGGGCTCGTTGCTATATGGATGCACTTGCTCAGCCAGCACACCGGATGATAGCGCTCTTTGAGCGACCCATTCCATCAGTTCTACAGCTTCTTTGAGGTCCTCGGGGGAGCGTGCTGCCGCGATTTGATACTGAGCCAGCCACATGGTGCAAATAAACCAGGGGTTGCCTGGCACATTATCCACATCTTGCGAGATCTGGTGATAGTAGTCGTTTTCGTAGCGAGCGACACCACCGACTTCGGTTTTGATCCAGAGGCGGTCCTTTATGGCTTGCATCGTAGATACTACTTTAGGGTCGAGTGGTGGCAGACCACCAAAGGCAAAGACGCTGTACATCGCTGCGTCTATTGTCATATCGAGGTCGTAGCCTTTGTCTGTGCGAGTGGCCATGCGGCAAAAGCGCTTGTGTTCTTCGCTCCACATATGAGTAATCATGACCTGCTTCACTTCTTCGGCAGCGGTTTGATATTCGTGGGCGCGGTGCACTTCGCCGAGAGCTTGAGCAAAGTTGGTAGTAGCATTGAGTCCAGCGATAACCGATGACACTGTAAAGAGATGCACATTCCAGCGCTCTTCCCAGAGGTCATAAGAGGGATTAGGCAATTTGGTCTCGGCGTCGCGGTAGCTAACAAGGAAGTCTGCCGCCTTAAAGACTAGCTTGTCTACAAGGGTGCGGACAAACTCTATATTGCGAAACTTACGGAAATGGTGCCAGAGTGACCACAATACCAGGGCTGTTTCGTCCTCTTGAATGGGCAAGGCTGGCTTGCCATCACGCAGCCAAGGGTGCCAGCTTGATGCTACTGATTTGTCTGGATTGTATTTGTGCATCAAATAACCTTCGTCTTTGATGACATCAGCACAAAAACCAAAAAACCTCTGGGTAATGTCTCTGTGACCGGCTTTGGGAGCGCTTAAATAGCTCGGTCACTTTGTGCGGTAGATTATGGAAGTCTACGTGTTCTGGATTGACCCAGAGGCGCCAGTAGTTTTGATTGCGAGGCACCATATGAGCAGGGTTTTCGCTGCGCACTTTGTGATCAAGAGCTACTACTTCTTCGTAGTTGTGACCCATACACATCCAGTAATGTGCTGTCACAGCCATTGTTGCTGGCACTGTGATGGATAGAGCGACGGTGGAGTCCACTGAGCCTTGCACAATGGGATTGCCACTGAGTTTGCCGTCTTCAGCATCTTTGTAGGTGCCTTCTAGTCCGTCCATGCCCTTTTTGCCTACAGACCATTCGCTCACGCCAGTCTTTTGCTGTGTGGCGACATTGATTAAAAACCAGCGATTTTTTTTGTAGTGGATAACACTGTCGGTCTTTGGATCAAAAAAGGCGGTGTCACCTACTTCGTGTTCTGAGATACTAAAGTCTTGATGGAAAAATACACGGACATTGTGTTGTTTGCCATCGATTGACTTGATATGCAGTTCTCTCAGCAAAATATTGTCAAAACTGTCGACTAAGTCGTGGAAGCGCGCCTCAATACCCAACCGGGTATTGCGCAGGACAACGTCTGTGACCAGTGTTTCTTTAAGATAGTTCTTTTCGATGTGCCAGTCTTCGTGGACCCAGCTAAACTCGCCATCCACCCAAAAGCCCAGGTGATTAACCCGTCCAATTGTCTGGTTGTCTTGCCCCACCCGGGGGAAATAAATATCGCGGATTTGATACTGTCTATCAAAGTTAACCAGTACGTTGCCATTACCAATTGGAAGATCTCTAGGCATAAAGTCCTCATACGAAAGCTGCTAGTAAGTACACTGGGAGCGTCTAAAATGGTATGCCATGCCAGCGTCCGAATAAAACCCTTTGGCAAGGTAAAATGACAATTTGGAGCAAATCACTTAATGGAAGCACGCTTTGGCATTATCGAGCAGTTGGCACTTGCCCCCCTGGGAAGTGGACCACTTGATGGTACTACCTTTGCGGTTAAGGATTTATTTGCGATCAAGGGACGTGTTTGCGGCTTTGGCTCACCGGACTGGCAAGCCAGCCATGCTCCAGACAGCCGTAATGCCCCAGTCATCGATCTGCTGCGCTCAGCCGGGGCAGTCTGGAGTATGTGACTGTAAGCGATGAGCTGGCTTTGAGTCTTGATGGACTAAATACTCACTACCCATTGCCGATTAACAGGCAGTCACCGGACCGCATCTGTGGTGGCTCCTCCAGTGGCTCTGCCAGTGCCTGCGCCCACGAGCTGGTGGACTTTGCCCTGGGTACCGATACTGCTGGCTCGGTGAGGGTGCCAGCCGCATACTGTGGTCTATATGGGCTGAGACCGACCCATGGAGCGATATCGGCTGAGGGTGTTTTACCGCTTGGTCCAAGGTTTGACACTGTGGGTGTAATGACCCGCGATGCAAAAATGCTTGAGCGGGTCACTAGTGTGCTTTTGCCTCAGTTTGGCAGGGACTGCGGTGTGCAAGAGACTATGTTTGTCGATAATCATATGCTCTCATTGCTTGACCAGCGCCTGGGCTTGCGCTGTGAAGAGACAATCGACAGATTTGCTCAACATTTTAAGCAAGTCAGGCGAGATGATTTTGGTTTTGATCTGGCTGCTTATGCCAATCATTACGCTGTGATGCGTGGTTATGAGTCCTGGCAGAGGCATGGTCTTTGGTGGCAAGAGTATAAGCCCAAACTGCTCGCTGGTACTCATGAGCGCTTTGTCGCTGGCTCTAAAGTGACGCAGGCAGAGTATGAGCAGTCGCTCAAAGCATACAAACTAGTCAGACAAAAAATGCGAGACTTTTTTGTCTCTGGTGGTGTCATTTTTACACCGACTGTCTGGACTTATGCACCTCTTTTGACCGCTTCAGCTGAGGAGCTTGCCTCCAATCGTCAGCGCAACATACTTTTGACTGCCTTATCCTTTTTTGCTGGTTTACCGCAGCTGACAATACCTGTCAAAATTGAGGCAGATAGTCGCTATCCGGCTACTTTTGGATTTTCTCTTATTGGTAATTATGGCAGTGATTTGGCGCTTACTAAACTTGCTTGTCAGCTTAGTTAGCAAAAGCTTGTTTGTAGGCTTTTGTCTGTTTGAGCCAGGGAGTAAAAGCCGCTACAAATTTTGCTTGACCACTTTTGTTGAGATGTACACAATCACTAAAGTCATTTGTAGTCAGATTGCTATTGAGCGGTGCTGCGTCAAAGTCTCCGCAGTCTGCGCCATACTGCTTAGCCAATTGTTTGATAGGCGCTTGCCAATTAGCGTCAGGGCATGTGATCAAATTGCGATTAGCCTCAGTCACAGGCATATTGATCAAGACTACTGGTAGCTGTTCTTTTTGAGCCGTTTCTAAAAGTCCTTTGAGACAAGCCAGCTGTTTGTCAAAGCGCGTACTATTAAAGGGCTGATAACGTTTGGTGTATTCATCAAGGTTGGAGTTGGCACTTGCTTTTGCAGTAGCAGAGGTTGCGGCATTATTTTTTATAATAGTCTTTTGGGCATTACTAGTGGCTTGGTTTGGTTTAAAGATGTCTTTGCCACTGTCACTGACAGCATGTCTGTACAGGCTGACTACAGCCTGGTAGTGACTCTGGTGGCTGGAGGTGATTGCCTTAATTTCTTCTGTCAGTCCATCCGGTGTAAAACAGTTGAGCAAGTTGGGATAAAAGTGCAAATTGCTCTGCGAAAAATCGAGCATACGACTTATCGGTGTCTGGCTTAAATCATCCATAGACAGGTTGTCGTGGAAGTCTCTGAATGAATAGGTAAGTACAAGCAGCTGGGGTTTTTGTCTGGTCTTGTAGAGCAATGTTTGGGTCAGTAAATAATCATCCGAAATCAGTTTGCCGGGAGTGGCTAGCAAATCTACTTGAGCCAGAGCCGGGTCGCCCAAATCACGTCTTAGCGCCAGCGCATTGTCTTTATTGTCATCAAATGGAGGCAATGCTGCTAGCGATAGAGATGAGCCCAGTACCAAAATCTGGGGTTTTTGCCTGGACATCAAAAAATTTGCTGTCACTTCGGTGTAGGTGACAATCCAGGCTGGAATAGATGCACTCAAAAGACTTTGCCAAGAATACATAAAGGTCGCAAGATAGAGCGTGCTGCATAAGCTTAGAGTAAGTAGTGTCGCGCTACCCAGGTAACAGGCAATAAGACTCTTTGAGTGATGGCAGTGTTCTAAAGTCTTGGTTTTAAATGCAAGCATTTACTTTGGCAGGTGGCTGGCAATCTTGTTGAGGGCGTTTACTACATCGTCAACATCACTGTCAGTCATCGCCGGGAAAATTGGTAAACCGATTTCTCTTTGATAAAACTCTTCGGCACCAGGGCAGAGGCTTGCCCAGTCTCTATCATTTACATTATTTTGATAATAAGGCATTTGATAGGTGGGAATATAGTGCACCTGTACGCCGATGTTTTCGGCGTGCAAAGCCTCAAATACAAAACGTCTATTTTTGGACCTAGGAGTGTCTTTGACTAAAATTGGGAAGAGATGATAGGCGCTTTCTCTGTCATCGTGGGCGGTGGCGCATTGATAGTTTGGATGGTTGGCAAGTTTGGTGCGATAGAGGGCTGCGATCTCGCGGCGTCTCTTAACAAAAGTGTCTAGTTTAGTGATTTGACTTGTGCCCAGGGCGGCCTGGATGTCACAAAGGCGGTAGTTATAACCCAGCTCTTGCATCTCGTGATACCAGGGACCTTCGTCTCTGGTCAATTTGTCTTTGGCTTTTGTGATGCCATGACTGCGAAACAATAAAAGCTTGTCGTATAGCTTGTCGTCGTTGGTCAAAATCATTCCACCTTCGCCAGTTGTAATTGATTTGACTGGGTGGAAACTCATAGTTGAGAGCACTCCGGCAAACCCAGCTTTTTGACCTTGATAGGTAGCGCCAAGTGAGTGCGCCGCATCTACTATAAAGGGGACGCCGTGACTGGCTGCTAGTGCTTCTAGCTCGCGGTAGTGGCAAGGTTGTCCAGCAAAATCGATGCCGACAACTGCTTTGACTTCTGCCCTCGGTGCTTTTAAGCAATTTTGCTACTGAATCTACGTCAATAAGTCCGGTGTTTGGGTCCACATCGGCAAACAAAGGTTTTGCGCCAAGATAGAGTGCAGCATTGGACGTTGCGGCAAAAGTAATCGGAGCGGTGATTATCAAATCGCCGCTGCTGATACCCGCACTGTAGTAAGCGGCGTGCAAAGCTGCTGTGCCATTAGAAATTGCCACGGCGTATTTGACTCCAACCTCTTTAGCGACGGCATCCTCGAATACCTTAATACGCGGTCCTTGAGTTAAGAAGTCCGCCTTGAGGGCCTGGGACTACCGCTTTATGTCAGCATGGTCTATTAGCTGGTGACCATAGGGCAGCCAGGTATCGCGTACTGGTTTTCCACCATCTAGCGCAAGGCTAGATTTGACGCATCCTGCGACTTGGCTATCAGTTTGCATAGTTCCTCTCCGCTTAACCAGTTATCGTTTACGTCTGAGCGATAGCGGAAGCCCTCAGCTACTGGCGCTCCGCCGCGCTTAATAAGCTCCTGGGGATCCCACCAGAGTTGGCTTGGTTGGATTACATAACGATCTGGGAATTCCAGGCACCAGGGGGATTCATCGCGAGGTACCAGGGTCTCATGCAGTTTTTCGCCAGGGCGCATGCCGCAAAATTCAAATTTGCATTCAGGACCGATTGTCTTGGCTAGTTCCATCAAACTCATTGAGGCTATTTTAGGTACAAAAATTTCGCCGCCCTGTACTTGATCTGTACACGAGATTACAAAGTCGACACCTTTTTCTAGGGTTAACCAAAACCTGGTCATGCGCTCGTCAGTCAGCCTCAGTACACCGGTCTTTTTCATCTCTAAAAACAGCGGGATAACGCTGCCGCGGCTGGCAATGACGTTGCCGTAGCGCACTATGCCAAATTTTGTCTCGGCTTTACCAGCATAGCTATTGGCTGTGACAAATAATTTGTCGGAGCAGAGCTTGGTGGCGCCGTAGAGATTGATAGGGTTAGCTGCTTTGTCTGTGGAAAGGGCAATAACCTTTTTGACGCCACGATCAATGGCGGCATCAATGATATTGGCCGCGCCCAGTACATTTGTTTTGACAAATTCAAATGGGTTGTATTCGGCAGCGGGTACTTGCTTGAGCGCTGCTGCGTGGATGACGATATCGACATCGGTAAAGGCGCGATAAAGTCGGTCGCGGTCGCGAATGTCGCCGAGGAAGAATCTCAAACTACGGTCCTGCAGCTCTTGCTGCATTTCGTATTGTTTACATTCGTCTCTGCTGAAGATGATAAGCTTTTTAGGCTTGTAATCAGCTAAAAGCTTTTTGGTCAGGGCTTTGCCAAATGAGCCTGTACCGCCTGTGACGAGTACGGTTGAGTTTGCCCAATCGGTAGCTGCTGGGAGATCCATTGACACGATTCCAATCCTTAAAAGCGATGTTAGAGTCTACTTTGAAACATTTAACGATAGCATGCGTGGCTAACTGTCGCAGGAAAAGCGTTTAAGAAAACCATATATAAGTCGACTGCTTTTACAATTGCCGGTCTCTTTAATTTGCCGGGCGCCAATTGTAACCAGCTTGTATCGGGCTGCTTAAGGATAACTCAAGAGTTTTGGGCGCTAATCAGATATCCTAACAGCCTGTAGGGATCTACATTTGAGCCAGTTGAGGGATTAATTTGATGGCAAAGACTTTAGGGCAGCCGCTATTTGCCAATATGCAGTACTGCGTGCGTTGTTGTATGCCCTCGTCAAACGAAGGTATCGAATTTGACGAGATGGGCATCTGTCGCGCTTGCTTTAGCGCTGAGCAAAAAATGCATATCAATTGGATAGAGAGAGAAAAATCTCTGCGCAAGTTGCTTGACTATCACAAAAGTCTCAATCGCGACTATGACTGTATCGTGCCTATCTCTGGTGGCAAAGATAGTACTTTTCAATTGCATGTGGTCACAAAGGTATATGGACTGAGAGCCCTGGCTGTCACTTTTAGCCACAATTGGTTTACTGAGACTGGTAAATACAATTTGCAAAACTGTCTTGAAAAATTCAATGTCGACCACATTGTCTTTACACCTAACCGCAATTTAGTCAATCGTATTGCTCGTCAGAGTCTGGTCAAAATTGGTGATAGCTGCTGGCACTGCCACTCCGGTGTTGGTGCCTTTGCCATGCAAATCGCCGTTAAGTTCAATATTTCACTGCTTATCTGGGGCGAATCAGCCGCTGACCTGTCTGGCCGGTCGAGTTATTTTGATCCGGTAATCAAATTTGACCGTGATTATTTCACCAAGATGTCAGCCAAAGTAGGTCCCGAAGAAATCGCCGGAGACACAATCTCTGCCCGCGAACTCTCGCCCTGGCGCTTGCCTTCGGTGGAAGACATTGAGCGCGTCGGAGTCGAGGGCATCCACTTGGGAGATTACATCTTTTGGGATGACGAAAGACAGATGGAATTTGTCCGTGATGTCTACGACTGGCGTGAAGACCGTGTCGAGGGTACTTACAAGGGCTATAAGTCTGTCGAATGTATTATGGCCGGCGTGCACGACTACACCAAGTTTTTAAAGCGTGGTTTTGGTCGCGGTACAGACCATGCCAGTGTTGATGTTAGAGCTGGCTTGCTTACCAGAGAAGAAGCCTTTGAGCTGGCTAAAAAGCATGACACCGAAAGACCGGATGCTCTCGATTATTATTTGCAGATAACAGGTTATACCGAAGCAGAGTTTGAAGCCGTGATGCTCAAGCATCGTCATGCCCTCAATATCAAAGGGCTCTCTGATGCAGAGTTTGCTCAAGCCGTTGAAGAATATCGTAGTGAGTCGGGTCAAAAGTAATGACGAGATTAATCGAATACACAGCAACTGAAATAGTAGATCTGTTGCGCCGTCGCGAATTTAGCTGCGAGCAGCTAGTTAGCGACAGTCTAGATCAAATTGAGAGATTGGATAAGACTGTCCATGCCTGGGCGTACCTCGACCGCAAGCTGGCAATTGAGCAGGCTCGCGCTGTGGATAGTGGGCTTAAAGCCGGGCAGGAGACCAGAGCCTTTACCGGTGTGCCAGTTGGTGTCAAAGATGTCTTTAACACCAAAGACATGCCTACAGAGATGGGTAGTCCCATCTGGAAGGACTTTACTCCAGGCAATGATGCCCGGGTCGTGCATTATCTGCGTATGGCACAGGCCGTTATCCCTGGTAAAACAGTAACTGCCGAATTTGCCGTACATGCTCCTGGACCGACTGCCAATCCTCATAATCCAGAGTATATGCCCGGTACATCTTCCAGTGGCTCAGCCTGTGCGGTGGCATCATATATGGTGCCAGTTGCGCTCGGTACCCAGACAGCTGGTTCGGTGATGAGACCATCTAGTTATTGTGGTGTCTTTGGCTTTAAACCCTCATTTGGTTTAATCCCTCGTACAGCTGTGCTTAAGACTACGGATACTCTCGATACAATCGGCGTTTTTGCTCGTTCAGTCCAGGATCTGTCCTTGTTGTTTGACACCATTAGAGTCAAAGGCCGTGACTATCCCATCCCCGAAAAAGCTCTCAATGATCAGGAGCGTCAAACCAAAAAGCCCGGTCAACCTTGGCGTATTGCTCTGGTAAAAGGACCTAAATGGCAACATGCCGAAGCCTACGCCCAGGAAGCTATTGCTGCGTTTGCCAAGAAAGTCGGCGCCATCAAAGAGGTAGTGGTAGAAGAATTTGAGTTGCCGGTGGAATTTAACCGGGCTCACGAAATACACGCCACAATTTATGATCGCACTCTCGCCTATTATTTTAGAGAAGAGTTTAAGCACCACACACTGGTCAGCCAAGTGATGTACGACATCATTAACCGTGGCAATGAGCTGACCCTGGCTCAGTACCAGGTGGCGCTCAAAGAGCAGACAGCGCTCTGTCAACAATTAGATCAGATCCTCAGTACCAGATTTGATGTCATCCTCAATCTAACGACAGGTGGCGAGGCTCTCAAAGGACTGGAGTCTGTGGATAGACCAGATAACTGTTTGATTTGGACGCTCTGCCATGTGCCTGCAATTAGTTTGCCAGTCTTTAGCGGTCCTAATAAGCTGCCATTTGGCGCACAGATAGTCGGTCGCCGCTACAACGATCCGATGCTACTAAGTTTTGCTGAGCTTTTGCAGCGTCATGGACTTTTAGAGGGCGCTCCCCATCCAGTGCCCCAGATGGCTCTCAGCGGTGCGGCAAGCTCGTCCATTCGCGCTTGAGGATGCCATAACGCAAGATATCGTAGGGCTTATCGTCGATTAGCTCTTGCTCTCGCAATGTGGCTTCCAGGCGCATCTGCCAGTGCTCAGCAATCTTTTGCATGGCGATATTGCCACCTACTGTCCCGGCTGTCACTTTGCGCATACCCAGATCGTTAAACAAAAATGCCATCACCAGTCCCCAGGCGGCTTTGCCCAGACCTCGACCACGAGCACTTGGGTTACCGACCATAATGCCGATATCGGCTACCAGTGACTGGCTATCGACATAAGTATTAATCGTACCCATAAGCTCGCCTGAGTCAGTGGCTTCTATCGCCCAGAGATGATTGGCTGTACCGACAAAAGTCTGTTGATAGGCAATGGAAGTCTCTCTAGTGTGGTGGCGCAGGCGCTGTCTGCTAAAGCGCATCAGGTGTTTGTCATTGAGCCAGCATAGATAATCATCGGTGACATGGGCGGCAGTTATTGGGGGCAAAGTGGCAACAGGACCAGTCAAGGTTGGTGTGGCTATGGCACAGAGGTTAATACTCATGAATCTCCCAATTGTTTGACGATAAATGCGACGACACGTGTCAGGGCTCCAGGAGCAAAGCTGGCTTCGTTGTCAGCTGTATTGCTTTGTGGTTTGTTGTTTTGCCAGTCTTGTAGATATCGCTCGATATCAGCTCTCTGGCTTAAGCAAGGCGTTAGTCCGCTGGTCACTGTGGGCAGCCAGTCGCTCTTTAGCCGTAGGTACAATGGATAGAGTTGTAGCTCCTGCTAGATAAGCTTCGATCATTAGCATCGAGGTCATGCCAACGACAAGATCTGCCTGGCAAACAAGCTCAAGGGGATCTCCGCCGGTGCTGAGAAGCTCAATATCCTCCATGTATGGAGTAAATTCTTCGTGATTGTTTTTAGGGTGCAGTCTTACTATTAGTTTTGCCTTGATTTGCTGGCTTTTAATGGCATAAATCAGTTCTTGCAAAACGATGTCGGTGCGATTGGTGCTGCCGGTGGTGCCAGATAATGTGTATTGATCTGACTTGTGGCTCAAGGACGGATCCAGTCTTATCACTGGTTCTGCGATAAAAACAATTGTCCTGTCCGTTGATGCCTTCTGTTTTTGTCTGATTGCTTTGGCTCTGTCGCGCACAAAGTCATAGTGTGGATGACCCAGGGGCAAGATGCAGTCTGCTTCTTTGCCCAGTTTGATAAATTCTCCCTGGGTCTCTTTGTCGGGTACCAGTAAGTATTGAGGAGCGTATTTTAGCGGGTCACTGCTCTCTCCACAAAATCTTTTGTCTGCATTCATGCGCATATCGACTACGCCGATGGTCTTGATTTACTTGCCCGTGCTTGCTCCACAAGGGCGTGGATAGGGCTTTGTCGATTATCGCTAGAGCCCACTACAAGTACTTCTGTTTTTAGCAAGTCATCTATACTTTGAGCTTGCCAGAGTGTAAATGGCACAGCGCGGTCTGACAAATATTTGACTGCTGGTCCGGTGGCAATGAAATGGCAGTCTATATTTTGCGCTAACAATGCAGCTGGTATTTGTCTGACAAAGTTGGCCGCACCGGGGTCTTCAACTGCTATTAAAACTCTGGTCATGGCTCTATCGTTTGTGCGCTGTAGCCACTATCTCTAGAGCGCAGTATGGCTTCTACTATAGCCGTGCTCGCCAAAGCTGATTGAGCCGAGCTGCACAAAGGTGTGCCCTTATCCAGGTTGTCTGCCAGGTTATCGTACATGCGGTAAAATGCCTGTCCCAGCGTGCTGGCAATCGTTTCTGGCTTGTCGTAGACCAACTCCATTTCGCCTGAGACCATTCGATTTGGGCCAAGTGGTGTTTTGTAAATGGATAGACCACCGTGGAGATAGTCGAGCTTGCCTGATTCTCCAATCAGTTGCAGACCGTTTTCTCTAAAGGCGCTAAATTTGACCGGACTAAAAAAGATGCTCTGACCACTTACAAGAGTGAGCACAAATGCCAAATTAATATCTCCAGTAATTGGACCCTCGCTAAAGGCCAAACCTGGCAGGGCAGTGACTTGCTCTATGGGACCAACTAAGAGACGCACCAGGTCCACCATATGTACGCCGTTGTTTTTGATGCCATTGCCATAGAGCCCAAAGCCAGTTTGTAGCTTGCCTATATGTGCGGTTAGAGTGCCTGCCGCAAGCTCGTTTGTGAGCGCGTCTGCTCGTCTTAGCAAATTGACCTGTACTTTTATATTGCGCTTCTGGCAGTAGGATAAAAACTCCTGAGAGCTTTTGAGGTCTATACCCAGCGGTTTTTCGACTATGACAGCCTGGAGATTGTTAAAGACCTTGATGTCAGAGAATCTATTATCGGGTGGTGTGGCCAGCACCAGTATCTGGATTTCATCGCGGGTGCTTAGCTCTGCGCAGCTAGATGCTATGACAATCTCGGGATAGTCGCTTTGAGCTTGCTTGAGAGCAGCTGGGGCACTATCAACTACAGCGCAAAAGTCAAAAGCCGGATGGTCGCAAAGCACCTGCCCGTGGCTTGTGTATTGCATCAGTTTTGCCATGACAGGATCTCTGGCATAACCCTGAGCGATTTTGCCAAAGCCGACTAGAGCTGTTTTGAACGGCGCCACTTATTATTTAGCCAGTACTTCTTGTCTGGCTACCTGAGTCAGTTCGGAGCGATTTTTGTAGACTTTGGTGATGCCTTCAATGACCTGATCTAATTCGCTCTGTGGCAGAGCGTAAGAGCAAACACTGACACCAATCAGCTCTTGCTCGTGCATGCGCTCAGTGACCGGACAAAAACCCTTTTGGTAGGTGCGCTCAGTCAGGTCAAAAGGAAATCCTTTGCCACCAATAGCGATGCGCTTCTGGAAGACCGGCAATAGATAAAGTGGTTTGACATAGCCTTCAAAGATTGGCAGACCTTCAGCCTTTAGGGCCTCACAAAAGACTTTGCGACTGACACCAGTAGCTGATTGGTCATAACGCATACACCAGGTGTAATAGACGTGGCGGCAATCAGAGCGGACTACCGGTGGTGTTATGCCTGGCAAACCACTAAGAGCTTGAGTGAGCTGGTTGGCGATTTTTTCGCGGCTATCGACCAGAGTGTCGGCTTTTTTTAGCTGTTCCAATCCTATCGCCGCGCCAATTTCGGTCATGCGGTAGTTGTAGCCGACTAGATTGGTCAGGTCTTCTATACCGGCGGGATCGACGGCGTTTTCGGCGTGGTTGCGGATCATCTGCAGGCGCAAAGCTAGCTCTTTGTCGTCTGTGGTACAGACGCCGCCTTCGCCAGTGTGGATATGCTTGTGATAGTTGAGGCTAAAGACACCGATATGACCGATTGTGCCAGCAAAGCGCGAGGCTTCGGTGGCGAGCGGTCCCTGGGCGTTATCTTCGATTAATTTAATCTTGTGCTGGTCAGCCAGGGCTCTCAGCTCAGCCAGGCGGGCTGGATGACCAAAGAGATTGACGGCGATGATTGCTCTTGTGCGGGGCGTTATGGCTGCTTTGACTTTGACCGGATCCAGGCAAAAGGTCTCAGGCTCAATGTCGACAAAGACCGGAATGCCCCCGTATATGAGTGGCGCCATGGCTGTAGCGGACATTGTGTAGGGCGGTACTATCACTTCATCCCCAGGTCCCACACCGACCGCCCCTACTGCAGCAAAGAGCCCAGAGCTGGCTGAGTTGACCGATACAGAGTACTGACAGTTGAATTTTTGGGACCAGGCTGCTTCCATTGCGAGGATAGTCTCACCGCCAAAAAAGTCTGGACCCCAGGCTCCCAAAAACTTGGAGATGCAGCCGGAGCGCATTACTTTAGTGACCGCTGCAATTTCTTCTTCACCCATAGAGATATACGGTGTGAGGTTTTGTACTGCTGGTTTGCCGCCGTTTATTGCCAGGTTAGCCATTTCAAATCCTAATGAGTGCCCATTATGGGAGACTTAGACGTGCCGGTAGACTCTTGTCAGCTTGTGATTTTACCGCCAAATGGCGCAAAGGTTATTAAGCAGGCGCGATCAGTAACAAAAGGTGCTTGGTCTTAGACCTGTGGGAGATTGTGGATTGTATGGTGGGGCGTTTCTTAAAGGATTTTTGCCTGGATCTATCAAGAGAATTGCAAAAATGCAAATAGGGCGCCTTGGTAGCCCAGATGTGGCTTATGTAGATCAAGAGCAAATCAGGCAGGAGCTGTTGGCTGAGCTTACTCAGCGCTCCTATGGCTTTGCTCCAGCCGCTTTTGACCCTGGTAAGAGTAAGCGTAGTTATGGACGTTTTATCGCTGACTATCAAAAAGCGCTTAAACAGGATGCAGACGCCGCCCAGTCTATGCGTCAGGCTTATCCTATCGCCACCGCGTTTTGTGATGACCTTTTGCGTTTTTATGAGCAGTGCAACAAAATAGATGGTCATCTCAAAGAGTCGATGAAGCGCATGGCTTACACCATGGTGCCATATTTTCATGCCAGTGCCGGTATGCACTCCAGCAACGTCAAGTCGACACTGCCCTGGGTTGGGCTCTTGCCCAGTTTGACTTCCAATAGAGGTTTTGTCGGAGATGCTCTCAATGGCTCCGCTCAAATTGAGGAGCTTTATCCCGAGCGTATCATCAGTGACACCTGGTCATCGAGACCTCATGCTTACCCGGTTTTAAAGGACATGGTGGCAAAATCACTGACCAATCTGTCAGCTGATTTTTGTGCGTTGTTTCCTGATAGAGATTTTTTAGTGGAGCGAGTCACTCAGCAAATCCAACTGGAGCTGGGTCTGTACTATATGCTCAGACAAAAGGACTACAAGCTTGTCATCGCTGGCAATGCCGGCATGGGATTGCCGCTTGCTTTGTTTGATATGCCTCGCGGCGATCGACCCCCGGTTGCTTATTTTGAGCATGGTATCGTCTATGGTGACCCTTATCATTCGATGTATGCCAGAGCCGAGCATTTTATTGTCACCGGGCGTAGAGACCGTGAGATTTGGCAGGCGCTGGGAGCCGATCCGTCCACGATGCTGACAGTTGGTTGCATTACTCAAGATTTCTTCCCGTCATTTGAGTATGTTGAGACAATGCGTGCTCAGGCTAGATTGAGGCAAGACTTAAAAGCGGATACTCCTGCCATACTCTACGCTCTAGATTGGCAGTCCGATTTGATCAATCGCCCTGGCTGTGCCGATACTCAAAAGCTAATAATCAAGAGTCTGGAGATACTGGCTAATCAGCACAATATCAAACCTGTTTTGTTTTTGAAGTATCATCCCTCACCAGGTGAGCCATTCTTTTATAAGAGTCGGGTAGATTATCCACTGCATCACTTTTTGGAATTAGAAAAGTGTGGCATTACAGTCCGACTGGCAAGCGATCTCGATAGCTATTTGCCCCTTGCTGACTGCTATATGGCCCATGAGTCTACAACTCTGGGTGATGCCATTGGAGCCGCTGTGGCGACATTATCTCTCGATTACAATCAAATGCAGGGGCGTCCCACCCTCGATAGAGTGGCCTATGAGCCTGGTTCGGCGCACAGGCTGTCTTCACTGAGGCATGAGCCGGAGCAAATCGCCCAGTCTCTTAAGGAGGTCCTCTCTGCCCCAAGAGAAGTGGTCTATATGTCCAGTAAAAAAGTCTGGCACAATCTCTACGACTGTGGTCGGACTGAAGGACTGGCGCGCTTTGGTAAGTTTTTTAGAGATCAGTTTTGCTAGTTTTTGTTGTGTTAGTATGATTTTTTCGTTTTAGAGGTGTATTTTGTCGGCAAAAGCAGTGGCGATTATTCCTGCCCGCGGGGGCAGCAAGCGCATTCCTCGTAAAAATATCAGACCATTTGAAGGTAAGCCTATTATTGCTTACTCGATTGAGGCGGCAAAAGCCTCTGGTTGTTTTGACACTATACTTGTCTCTACCGATGATCCCCAAATAGCTGAGGTCGCTCGCTCTTATGGAGCTGATGTACCTTTTATGCGCTCGGACAGGACAAGTGATGATCACTCTGGACTGGCTGAGGTCGTTGCCGAAGTTATAAATCAATGCGAGAGTCAGGGTGATAACTACGAGACTTTTTGCTGCATCCTTGCCACAGCTCCTTTTGTCACCGGCGCTAGAATCAAAGAAGGTGCTGCATTGCTAGAGTCTACTGCTATGGATGCGGTAGTACCGGTGGTGCGCTTTAGCTATCCTCCTCAGCGCGGCTTTAGAATGGATCAAAATAACCGCGCCAGTATGGTCAGTCCAGAGCACTATCAGAGCCGCTCGCAAGATCTGGAGCCTATCTATCACGATAGTGGACAGTTTTACTGGATGCGTACAGGCGCACTCAAAAAAGAGATGCGATTTTTTGCTGAGCGTACAGCCGCACTTGTGTTGTCTGAGATAGAAGTCCAGGACATAGACTCAGAAGAAGACTGGCAAATGGCTGAGCTAAAATACAGACTGCTTAGAGCGGGCGTCAAATAATCCTACTATTTTGCTGCTAGCGTTTTTGTCAAACTCTGCACACTGTCCATCTCAAGTCCGTGACCGTGCTTAATTGCTTTACTTGCTCTGGACTTATGCACCTGGGTGGTGTATTTGGGGTGAATGCCTTTAGGCATCGAGCCGGGTCTGAGAATGTCGTAGTTTTTGCCTTCGATAAGCTCATCACCTTCTTCAATATCGGCAGTGGCTTGCAGGGCGCGTTTGGCAAAGAGATAGAGTTCGTTTTCGGCAGGATGCAAACCTTTGCAAGCATCACCTAAAATGCGTTCGGTGTTGCGTACTGCTTCCACCATTGCTTTTAGCTCGTCTGGCTCGATAGCATAGCGGTGGTCAGGACCGGGCAGATTGTTATCCAGGGTAAAGTGTTTTTCTATTACAGTTGCACCAAGGGTAGTGGCGGCTATGGGGGCGCATAGTGGGTCTCTGCTGTGGTCAGATAGACCTACCAGGCAATTAAATCTATTTTTGAGATAAGGCAGAGTGCGTACATTTACTGATTCGGGTGGGGCTGGATATGAGGCTGTGCACTGCATCAGGATTAATGGGGCCTGGCTCAGTGATTTGAAGTAATTGACCGACCATTCGATTTCGTCGATTTTACTGGCGCCGGTGGACATGATTGTCGGCTTGCCTGTTTTTGCTGCTGCTTCAATCAAGCGCAGATGGGTGTTTTCGTAGGAGGCGATTTTGTGAATGGCAACTTGTGCGTCAATCGCTTGCAAATCGTCGACGCTAAAAGCAGTAGTTAGGAAGTCTATACCTGCTTTGTCTGCGTAAACTTTGAGTTCAGCTACCATTTCATAGGGCATTTCTAAGTCAGCAATCAGGTCAAAAACATTGCGTACTTCGCCTGTTTGCTTGAGATAGTTGCTATCTCCAGCGTTTGAAACATAGGTGTTTTTGGCTCTAAAAGTCTGAAACTTAACAGCATCGACCCCTGCTGCTTTGGCGGCATCAATAAGTGCTCTTGCTGTTATTTGATTTTCTTCATCACTGCCAATTTTCCAATTAGAGCCTGCTTCGGCGATGATATAGCAGGGCTGTCCTTCGCCTATCAGGCGACTTGTCCCGGGGATTTTAAAAGTCTCAACCAGGGGCAAAATGTATTGCAACAAATCGCCTTGCTTTTGGTGTAATTGATAGCCTGCGGCACTAAAGGCTTTGATAGATGGCTCATTGTGGCTGCGGATTTCGGCCAGCAAGCATTGTATGCCGCAAGCTTTGGCGCGCTCGCTCAGGGCTTTGAGTGCCAGTTTGCCCAGTCCCAGTCCGCGAGCCTCTGGGGCGATATTAATTGAGACTGTGGCGGTTTGCAATCCGTTTATACTGGCTGAACGGTCCAGTCCGACAATACCCGAGCGTTTACCGTTATTGAGGATAAAATAACCAGGCAGGCCAGCCTCGTGAAAGTAACCTTGCATGTATTCTGTCAAAAAGTCCGGCCAGACTTTGCCTTTTTGACTACCTGAATTAGCGATGGTGACAGGATCATTGCGCCAGTCAAAGACTATTTGGGCTGCTGTTTCATTCTGGGGCAATAGTTCAAAGCTGATTTGGTTTGACATGACTTGACTAATACCTTGGCTGGGTTGAGACTTGACAATATCATGTTATGCCGTTTTGCAGCAGCCAGTGCTAAAGTCCTTTAATATTTATTGTCCAAATGCTGTCTTAAAAGCCGGACTCTCTATGAGTTTTTTTGAGAACAATGGCACGAAGCGCAACGCGCCTTGCTTGTTTAAATGTGCTGAATCAAAGAATTCGGCATCTTCAAAGTGCGAACCGACATCTTCAAAATCGATCAGGCTGGTATCGTATTTGGTGGTAATTGCCTTGACTCCGGCTTTATATTGCTGGTATTGAGACGGTTGCAAAATCGCCAAATTCTCCTTCGTCAAAGGCATTTCCACCAGTATGACCTGAATTCCCTCTGCCTTTGCCTGGGTGAGTAGTGCGTCAAGGGCTTGCAGCTGTTCCTGCAATCGCTTTTGATTTGGTGGGGAGTAACGCTTATAGTCCACCAGGCTTTGCGAACAGATCTCCGTCCTTGTCAGATCCTTCTTGGGGTTTACGGTATCCTTTGTTGACTTTGTCACCGCTTTTGGCGCCGGACCGCCATTGACTGCAGTCCAGAGACTATCTGGTCTGTTGCTAGTCTGACAGATCCACTCTTTGAGTGCTCGTGCTGTTTTGCGTCTGATTACATCGGCAAATCTTTTGTGACCCTGCACACAGTCGATTAGTGACGTTAAGGTGAGTTCTCTTGGTAGAAACGTCTTACTGTGAGAAATGAAGCTAAAGACCCGCTTAGTCGGCGTATTTTCCGTGTCTGCTCCCAGTACATTGTCGATAAAGTCGCGAGGCGCCACGGTGTAAATCAGGACTTTCGGTGACTTGTGATTAGCAATAAGTTCCTTTGTTATTAGTTCCTGGTCAGTCGCCATGGCGCCATGTATTGCCAAATTCTCTATAGGTAGAGCGAGACCTGTGAGCCGTTTAATTTCTTGCTCATAGTAACTTGATTTGGTTATCTTTTCCCTTTGTCCTTCTTGATCGAGAGGTCCTTCTTCTACGTCATTGAGCTGTTGAGATGGAGCAATTATCAAAGATGAACCCAAGATCACTAGCGGTTTTTTCTCTGGTCCGGCTATGTACTCAGGCAATCTTGCTGCATAGCGCAATATCCATAGGGGCACATCCAGTGCTGCTAGATCCCGCCAGGGGTATGAAGTGAAAAGTATGGTGTAAGAAAGTCCCAGTGTTATGACTAGCATTACAGTGGACGAGTTAAAGCCTCTCTTGAGAGAGTCTATGATGAACGCAAAAGGTCGCTTATCTGATTTGCCAAAAGGATGATCAGGCGCAGCTGGAGCGATTATGCCCTCGATTTCGTGATTTTTCATTGTGCTCGAGCGGGAAAGGCGGCTACCAGTCCGTCCATGTCAGGATTTGGATGCTAGCAGTTATTGATGGTTTTTTCGTGAGAACTTGCCAACCTGGTCTATGAGAAAACACCAAGCTTCGACTCAACGTCTTCAATTCTTTTCTCTTAATTTGATTTCCAATGCTTCTACAACGCGCTGAGCACCCCTGCCGTCTATGAGACTTTTGGCGCGGGCGGGCATTTTATCGAAATTTTCGGAAAGTACAAAATCGACTATTGTTTTTGGTAGTAAGTCAAAATTGATTTCGCTAACTCGTCCGAGGCTTACAATGGCGCCCTGGTCAGCAAATTGAGTAACATTGGTTTGATTTTCTGCTGTAATAACCACCATATTAGCAACACCCAGACAGGCCACTTCCCATACGGTCCCTCCGCCTGCTGATATAACCAGGCTTGCTGAGCTAAATATCTCTGCCATTTCTTCGACATCTTTGAGCAACTCATAGTGACAGCCATCGCCTGCCTTTTGCAGTTTCTCAATTTGAGCATTGAGGGATTTGGCGTGCGGATTTGCCGATCCGCAGATGAGTGTCAGTTGATAGCGATTTTTGTCCCCTTTGCAAAGATTGATTAGTGCTTTGCTGGCTGCGTCAACGATTCTTCCGCTGATGTTAGCTTCATCGCCCCCACCCATAGTTATTACAAGCCTAAAATAGCTTTTTGTTGAGGACTTGACTGAGTTGAATTGAGGACGCAATAGTACATAGTCGGTACCCAGGAGCATACTGACCGCAGGGTTGGAGCAGCGGTAGTGCCAGTCTTTGGTGCCCGGATTTTGATTGAGGATAAAATCGGTATGGTACCATTGGCAGTGCTGATAATCGTCCAAAATAAGTGTAAGAGCCTGGCTTTTTGAGACTTGCGTTTGATAATCTTCGTCAAATTGATAGCCGTCTAGCACTATGAGAGAAGCTCCTAGGCGATCTGCTTCGCCTGCCAGGTATTTAGCTTGAGCCTCTTGGTCTGCCAGCTGAGCCGGTAGTAGTGCCCAGTTTGCTCCTGCCGCTGAGATTGACTTGAGTAAATGCTCTGGGCAAGTTTGACAATAGAAAACCACTTGCCACTGTTGCTCAATGAGAGCAGAGGAGAGCGCCATCATGCGCATTACATGACCAATTCCTATGGCTGTAGAGGCATCCGCTCTAATAATGGCTGTTTTGGTACGGGTCACAGTATTCTGACTTTTATTAACCTCGAAAGTATACTAATCTTTGCTATCTTAATCGGACCTAAAGAGTTAATGTTGTGCGCATTTGTCTGATCTCGAGAGAATATCCGCCTGATACAGGCTGGGGCGGCATTGGCGCTTACACATTTCAGCATGCGCGCGCGCTCAAGCAGCTCGGTCACGATGTCGTTGTAATATCTTTGACGGGCAAAGATATGCGTTCTGATAGTGAGATTAAGTCGGATGATACTGACCCACTATTTGTGCCAATTTATCGAGCTTCTTGGTATCACTTGTTTGCTCAATTGAGCACGGTATGGATTTCTTTGCCTTACTCCTTGTTTGCTCTCAAAAGCAGCTTTGCTCTCTGGCGTAAGTTTTTGGAAGTGCACAGTATCGAGCCTTTTGACGTAGTGGAGGCGCCAGAACACCTGGGAGAGGCATTATTTGCCTCTCTCTGTAACATCTGTCCCCTAGTGGTGCGATTGCATACAGCACACTCTAAGTTTATAGCCGAAGGGTATCACAATCTATACAGCACTTTTGATCAGCATATGGTTGAGCGTATTACTATGTTGGAGGCTTATTTGCTATCCTCCCCAAGTGAAGACCTAGCTAGTTATGTCGCAGCCGATTGTGGCATAGATAGAGCCACAATCAGGATTGTACGCAATCCTGTGGACTGCGAGAAGTTTGTTCCTGAGGGCCGCAAAGCGATCGAATCTGATGGGCGAATAACAGTGTTTTTTGCCGGACGGCTGGAAGAGCGAAAGGGCGTGCAATATCTCATCGACGCTGTGCCCTTGGTTTTACAGAAATTGCCGAATGTACGCTTTGTTATCGTGGGGGCTGATACTGATACTGGGCCTGGGAAGACATCAGTACTAAGGGCACTTAAGCAAAAATTGACGCAGTCAGGGTCCGGGCAGTCCGTCAACTTTGTTAGTCATGTACCACTTGATCAGATGGCAGCTTACTACCGTTCTGCCGATATCTGCGTGGTGCCATCGCTCTATGAGAATGCACCGTATACGGTATTGGAGGCTCAGGCGTGTGGTAAACCGGTAATAGGCACCAGTGCTGGTGGCTCTAAGGAGTACATTCTTGATGGTAAGACTGGTCATATTGTGCCGAGCCGCGATGCTAGTGCACTAGCTAATGCCATAATCAAGTTGGCTGAGTCTGAGTCAGTGCGCCAGTTGATGGGGCAAAATGCCCGTGCATTGTCGCTGGAGTGCTTTGATAAAGGTGTGATTGTGGCGCACGCTGTCACTACATATAGTCTAGCAATAGAGGCTCACGCTCTTAAGTCTGGCAGCGCACTTTATCGCCGAGCACCGGAGCAAGCGCTGTCAGATTTGTGTTCACTCTTGTACAACTATCATCTCAATTTGTGTGATTTGATTTACAGGCATTCATTTACTTTTAGAGCTAAGACCTGGCTGCAGTTGGCTCGGAGTCGACCGCGACTGTGCCTAGCAAAAGGCATGCTTGCTCTTCTCACGCTTTTAGATTCTGTATTCAGAGGTAATAGCTTGAAGCTTGAATTGATTAGACAAAGACTGACGACCCAGGTGGCTGAGCGCGAATTGGAGAGGCAAAAGCAGTTTGTTTGTGAACTTTTGAAGTCGGCGAATTTGTCAATTACGAGTGATTGATTTGAGTCGTGAACACCGATTGGACATTTAAGAGTGTGCTAATTAACACCCTTTGAGACTTGCCTTCGTGTTAATATCCGTTCCATATTTAGGATTTTGCTCCGTTTTTTTAGACTGGTGCTTGTCCAAGGTGTCTCCAAAGTCTCGTTGAGTTAAGCAACTTCTAATGAAGATACCTTTTAATGACCCGTTCATTACCGGAAATGAAATTGAGTACATAAATGAAGTACTCGTAAATAAGCATCTATGTGGCGATGGTCGCTATTCTAAGTTGTGTCATGAATGGCTTGAAGCTAACATCGGCTGCGCAAAAGCGCTGTTAACTCCGTCTGGTACTGCTGCATTGGA